>VBAO01000445.1 GCA_005883865.1 Candidatus Segetimicrobium genomatis | reverse complement strand
CGCCCCCACCGGTTCCGGAAAAACGCTCGCGGCGTTCCTCTGGTCCATCAACCGGCTCGTGCAGGCGGCAACCGGAGGGCAGCTGGCCGACCGCACCGACGTGATCTACGTGTCTCCGCTCAAGGCGTTGGGCAACGACATCGAGAAGAACCTGCAAGAGCCGCTCGAGGAGATCCGCCGGCTCGCGGCGGCGGCGGGGAGCCCGCTGCCGGAGATCCGCGTGACCGTTCGCTCGGGAGACACCCCGGCCCGCGAACGCGCCCGGATGCTCCGGCGCCCCCCCCACATCCTGATCACCACCCCCGAGTCGTTGTACATCCTGCTGACCGCCCAGGGCAGCCGCGCCGCGCTCGCCACCGCCGGCACCGTGATCGTGGACGAGATCCACGCCGTCGCGGGGGACAAGCGGGGGGCGCACCTCGCGCTCTCGCTCGAGCGGCTGGATGCGCTCTGCGGGCGGCGCCTCCAGCGCATCGGGCTCAGCGCGACCCAGAAGCCGATCGAAGAGATCGCGCGCCTCCTCGTCGGCGCCCGCGCCGGCCCCGACGGCGCCCCGGCGTGCGCGGTCGTGGACGTCGGTCACCGCCGCGCCCTGGAGCTGCGCATCGAGGTGCCCGATCAGGAGCTCGGACCGATCACCACGCACGGCCTGTGGGAGGAGGTCTACGACCGCATCGCCCGCCACATCCGCCGGCACCGCACGACCCTGGTGTTCGTGAACACGCGCCGGCAGGCGGAGCGCGTCGCCCACGCCCTCAGCGCGCGGCTCGGCGAGGGTCGGGTGGCCGCGCACCACGGGAGCCTCAGCCGGCCGGTGCGGCTTGCCGCGGAGCAGCGGCTCAAATCGGGCGAGGTCCCGGTCGTGGTCGCCACCGCATCGCTGGAACTCGGGATCGACATCGGCCATGTCGATCTCGTGTGCCATATCGGCGCGCCGCGGTCGCTCGCGACGCTGGTGCAGCGGGTCGGGCGGTCGGGGCACTGGCAGGGCGCGGTGCCCCGGGGCGTGTTCTTTCCCCTTACCCGCGACGACCTGATCCAGTGCGCCGCGGCCGTGCGGGGGGTCCGCGCCGGCGATCTCGACCGCACCATCCTGCCGGACAAGCCCCTCGACGTGCTGGCGCAGCAGATGGTCGCCGCCGTCGCGGCGGCCGAGATGGACGAGGAGGAGCTGTGGGACCTGGTGCGGCGCGCCCGCCCGTACCACAGCCTCGGCCGGGACGAGTTCGAGGCCGTGCTGGGGATCCTGTGCGAGGGGGTGGCGGGGCGGCGCGGGCGCCGCGGAGCCTACATCCACCGGGATCGGGTGCACGGACGGCTGCGGGATTACGACGTCGTCGAGGAGGCGACCGGCGCCCTCGTCGGCCGCCTGAATGAGGACTTTGCGATCGAGAGCCAGCGCGGCGACATCTTTCTCCTCGGCAACACCTCGTGGCGGATCCGCCGGGTCGTCTCCGGCCGCGTCCTCGTGGAGAACGCGCACGGGCTGCCCCCGAGCGCCCCGTTCTGGCTGGGCGAGGCGCCGGCGCGCACCCGGGAGCTCTCGCACGCCGTCTCGGAACTGCGCGAAGCGGTGGCCGAGCGCCTGCCCCCCTCAACGGGGGGCGATCTCGATGCCGCCTCGCGCTGGCTGAGCGAGGAAAGCGGCCTCGACGAGGCAGGCGCGCGGCAGGCCGCGGTGTACATCGCGGCGACCCGGGCGGCGCTCGGGACGGTCCCCACTGAGCGGATGGTCGTCGCCGAGCGGTTCTTCGACGAGAGCGGGGGGATGCAGCTCGTGCTCCATGCCCCGTTTGGCGGGCGGATCAATCGGGCGTGGGGGCTCGCGCTCCGGAAGCGGTTCTGCCTCACCTTCGATTTCGAGCTCCAGGCGGCGGCGACCGACGACGGGCTCGTCCTCTCCCTCGGGGAGCAGCACTCGTTCCCGCTCGAGAGCGTGTTTGCCATGGTGCGCCGGCCGACGCTCGAGGACGACCTGATCCAGGCCATGCTGGCCGTGCCGATGTTCCCCACCCGGTGGCGGTGGAACGTCACCCGGGCGCTCGCGGTGCCGCGGCAGCAGGGCGGCCGCCGGGTCCCCATCGCCCTGCAGCGGATGCGGGCCGACGACCTGATGGCGGCGGTGTTCCCCGAGCAGGTCGCGTGCGGGGACAATCACGCCGGGCCGATCATCCCGCCGGACCACCCGCTCGTGAACGAGACGATCCGGAACTGCCTCCACGAGGCGATGGATGCCGAGGGCCTGCGCGCGGTGCTGGAGGCGATCGAGCGCGGGGAGATCCGGACGGCGGCCGTGGAGACCCCGGCGCCCTCGCCGATGTCGCACGAGATCCTGAACGCGAACCCGTATGCGTTCCTGGACGACGCGCCGCTCGAGGAACGGCGGGCGCGCGCGGTCTCGCTCCGCCGGACCGCCCCCGAGCTCGCCGGCGACCTCGGCAGGCTGGACCCCGCCGCGGTGGAGGAGGTCCGGGCGCAGTCCTGGCCCGACCTCCGCACCCCGCACGAACTGCACGACCTGCTGCTCTCGGTGGGCCTCCTGCCGGTTGGGGAGGCGGGCGCCTGGAAGGCGATGGCGGATGCCCTGGTGGGCGACGGACGGGCCGCGATGGCCGGGTGGACCGTGGACGGACAGGCGCGCGCGGCGTATGTGGCGGCCGAGCGCCTTCCCTGGCTGCGGGCGGTCCTGCCCGGCGCACGCGTCACTCCGGCGGTGACGGCGCCGGCGGGCGTTGCGCACGAGGTGACCGAAGACGAGGCCGCACAACGCATCGTCCGCGGGTGGATGGAATGCCTCGGCCCGGTCACCGCGGACTCCCTGAGCGTCCGCCTCGGCCTGCCCCGGCGGACGGTCGACCACGCCCTCGTGATGCTCGAGGCATCGGGGGGACTCCTCCGCGGCCGGTTCACCCCCGATGCGCCACCCGATGCCGTGGAGTGGTGCGACCGCCGGCTGTTGAGCCGGATCCACCGGTTGACCCTGGGACGCCTACGGCGCGAGATCGAGCCGGTCCCGCCGGCGACGTTCATGAGGTTCTTGCTGCGGTGGCAGCACCTCCACCCCGGCACCCAGCTGCACGGACAGCCCGGGCTGCTCGAGGTCATCGCCCAGCTCCAGGGGCTGGAGCTTCCCGCGACCGCGTGGGAAGCGCATGTGCTCCCCGGCCGCCTGAGAGCGTACGATCCGGCAGATCTCGAGCACCTGTGCCTGGCGGGACGGATCGCCTGGGGACGCCTGCGTCCACCCCGCGATGACCCGGAAGGATCCGATCCCGAGCACCGCCGGGCCCGCGCCACGCTGCCGCGGCAGGCGCCGCTCGCGTTCG
>VBAO01000454.1:514-2297 GCA_005883865.1 Candidatus Segetimicrobium genomatis | reverse complement strand
GGGCGAGGCGGCAGATGATCTCCTCAAAGTCCTTCGGCGCGACCATCATCAGGTCGGCCAGTTCGTCGATGATGATCACGATGTACGCGAGCGTCCGGTCCGGATGGCGCGCGTTGAAGGACTGGATGTTGCGGACGCCCTCGCCGGCGAACAGGGCGTAGCGGCTCTCCATCTCCTGGATCGCCCACCGGAGCTTGATCGCCGTCTCGCGGGGCTCGGTGACGACGGGGCTCAGGAGATGCGGAATGCCGTTGTAGTTCGTCAGCTCCACCCGCTTCGGATCGATCATCAGAAACCGGACCTGCTCCGGGGTTGCCCGGAACAGGAGCGTGGCGATCATGGAGTTGAGCGCCACGCTTTTGCCCGCGCCGGTGGCCCCCGCGATGAGCAGGTGCGGCATCGCCACGAGATCGGCGACAATGGGGTGTCCCGCGGTCCCCTTCCCGATCGAGACCGTGAGCGGGGACGGGGACCGCTGGAGTTCGGGGCTCGCGAGGATCTCCCCCAGGTGCACCAGGCCGGGCCGCTCGTTGGGCAGCTCGACGCCGATCGCGGCCTTTCCCGGGATCGGGGCCTCCAGGCGGACGCTGCTCGCGGCGAGCGCAAGCGCGATGTCGTTCTGCAGGCTGGTGATCCGCTGCACTTTCACCCCGGGCGCCGGTTGGAGCTCGAACCGCGTGACGGCGGGCCCGATCTCCCACCGGACGACCTTCGCGTCCACGCCGAAGCTGGCCAGCGTCCGCTCGAGGTTGCGCGCCACTTCCTCGGGCGCCTCCCCGCCGTTTCGCACCTTGGCGGCCGCCTCGGTGTCGAGCAGCGACAGGGGGGGGAGCGCGTACCCCTGACCGGGAGGAAACCTCAGGGGCTCCTGCGCCGCGAGCGGCCTCCTGCGGCGGGGCACCCGGCCGGGCTCGCCCGGGCCGCTCCCGACCTCCTCCGTGTGCAGCGGATGAGATCGTCCCGAGGGACCCGAGACGTCCACGGATTCCAATGCGAACTCCCTCGCCGGCGAATCGAGGAGCAGGCCGGCGGGAGCGGAGGATCCGGCCGCACCATGCGGGACGGCCGCGAACTGGGCCGCATCGGAGATTGGCGGACGCCAGCGGGAGGACGGCTTCGGGGGCCAGAGGGAGGCCCGAGCCTCCCTCACCCAGGCGCCGGCAAGCAGCGCAAGCGCGCTCGCCCCGCGAACGATCGCGCCGGGGAGGGGCAGGAGCGCGGTGCGCGCGGCCCCGCCGGCGGCCGCGGCCGCCTGGAGGCCAACCGCTGCGAGCGCCGCGCCGAGGCTGCGGATTCCCTGGGCGCCCGCGCGCAGCGCCTCGGTGAGGGACCGGTTGGAGAGCAGCAGCACGGCTGCAAGCGCCCCGACCGCGGTCACCAGCCATAGGCCCGGCTCGCCGACCCACCGCCGGAGCGACGAGGCGATCACCGCCCCGACGTATCCCCCGCCCGCCCCCGCGGCCGCGGCCGCAAACTCGCGGCCCGGCGGGTACCGGAGGTGCAAGATCGTGAGGCCCGCGAGGTACCCGGCCAGGAGGCCGTAGACCCGTGGGCTCAGACGGAGCGATTCCCTGACGAAGAAGATGAGGCCCACGAGAAGACACAAGACGGGCAGCGGGGCGAGCCCCCGGCCGACCGCCTGGCCCAGCCGAGCCGCGATCAGCCCGGGGAACCGGGCGGTTTGGGGAGGAACGATGCTGATGCCGATCAGCAGGGCCAGCGCGATGAGGAGCGCGCCGACCACTTTTGCGGGGTTGGGGCGAGACGCCCGGTGCCTGGCCAT
>VBAO01000454.1:0-405 GCA_005883865.1 Candidatus Segetimicrobium genomatis | reverse complement strand
CACTCCTCGATCAGGTCCCCGGATTCGCGCATGAAGACAAAGCCGCGGGACACGATATCCGGCTCGCGGATCAATTCCCCGCTCTGATGATCGATCGCCACGAGGGCGATCAGGACGCCGTCCTGGGCCAGGTGACGGCGGTCGCGCAACACCGCGGTGCCCACGCCGACCCCCAGCCCGTCGACCAGCACGTTCCCCGCTTCGATCGACCCCGTCCGGGCCATCCCGCCATTCTGGACGTCGATCACATGGCCATTCTCCGCAAGGAGGATGCGTTCCTTCGGAATCCCCACGCTGGTCGCGAGAGCCTGGTTCAGCACCAGGTGCCGGTACTCCCCGTGCACCGGAATGAAAAACTTCGGCCGCAGCAGAGTGAGCATCAGTTTCAGCTCCTCCTGGCACGCG
>VBAO01000453.1 GCA_005883865.1 Candidatus Segetimicrobium genomatis | reverse complement strand
CTTGGTGATGATCCTCAGCGCCCGTTGCCGGCCGCAGGTGCAGACCGGAGCTTCCGGGGGACAGATGCACCCCCGCGCCGCCGCGGCGATGACCTGCTTGACCGTCCGGTCCTCGAGGGAGTGAAACGCGATCGCGCAGATCCGGCCCCCGGGCCGCAGGCACGCAATGGCCGCCGGGAGTCCGGCGGCGAGGGCGTCGGTCTCCGCGTTCGTGGCGATGCGGAGGGCCTGGAACGTTCGGGTGGCGGGATGCAGGCGCCCGCGCCCGGCGCCGACGGCGGCTTCCACCGCCCGGACCAGGTCGCGGGTGGTCTGGAGGGGTCGCCGGTGGACGATCTGGCGGGCGATCCGCCGGGACGCGCGCTCCTCTCCAAACCGGTAGATGAGATCGCTCAACTCCCGCTCGCTCAAGGTGTTCACCAGCTCCGCCGCCGTGACCGCCTGCCCGCGGTCCATGCGCATGTCGAGCGGGCCCTGGCGATCGAAGCTGAAGCCCCGCTCGGGTTCGAGCAGCTGGCGGGTCGACACACCCAGGTGATCTCGGCGAGCACCGTTCCGAGCTCCGCGAAATTGGCCCGGCGCAGGATCACGTTTTGCCCAAAGGGACGCAGCCGCTCCTCGGCGCGCATGATCGCATCCGCGTCCTGGTCCAGCCCGATCAGGCGCCCCGCGGGGGCGATGCGTTTGAGGATCGCCTCCGCGTGCCCGCCCTCGCCGACCGTCGCGTCGACGATCACCGCCCCGGGCCGCGGCGCCAGATAGGTGAGGACCTCCTCAAGCAGCACCGGGACATGCGCCCCGGTGTCGCGCTTGGCCGTCGGATTCATCCACAGAACCACCATGAGCGCGCCGCACCCACCCTACAGAGTCAGATCTTCGAGATGCTCTCTGAGCGCTTCAGGGGCCTTCGCGATCTTCTTCATCCGGCTCCGCCAGACCGGCGTGCTCCACAGCTCGAGGCGCGTCCCCATGCCGATGATCGTGACTGCGCGCGCGATCCCGGCATATTCCCGAAAGTGGGGCGGGATGAAGATCCGGCCCTGACGATCCAGTTCACACTCCTCAGCCGCCCACACCATCCGGACGAACTCCATGTTCCTGACCGGCCGATTGCGAATCTTCTCTTCGAGCGACTGCCAGGCATTCGGAGGGAACACCGACAGGCACGGGTCGATCCAGCGTGTGACGATCACGCGTTCCCCCAGGGCGGCGCGAAACTTCGGTGGAATCACCACCCGCCCTTTCTCGTCCAGAGCGTACTCGGCTTCGCCTCTGAGCATCAGATCCCGTACCCATCCCGCTCCCCACTACTCCCTACTGGTCTCCACATTTCTCCACAATTTCCCCTATTCCTGCACTCCTCGCGCGAAACCTAAAAAAATCTGGCCCCGCCGAGGGGCCAGATTGACGAACGCATGTTCGATCGCCGAATCGGCTCGACTGTCAGTCAGTCCACTCGAAGCATTCGAGGCTCCAGGTGTGCCCTTCCACGGCAAGCGCTCCGGCGTAGCCCCGGCCTGGGGCCAAGGCCTGGAGCGACCAACGAGACGCCTCTTGGGCATCACCTCCGGTGCACAAGAGAGCCGCCGGCTCACCGGGAACGAGCGACACGTCGAACCCGTCCAGCCGGAGCGCGAGGCCCTCTCCCCTGGCCTTGACGTAGGCTTCCTTCCGGGTCCAGCACGCGAAGAACGCTTCTGTCTGCGCCTCCGCCGGGAGGGCCCGGAGCGCGGCCACCTCTCGCGGCGAAAAGAAGTACTCGGGAATGCGCTCCTGGGCGATTGCCGGCTGGATCGCTTCGAGATCGACGCCGATCTCTCGGCCGCGCGTGACCGCGTACAGGACGAGTCCACCGGAGGCGGAGACGTTGAAGCGGAGCCGCCTCCCATCAAACTCCGGCGCGAGCGCCGGTTTCCCGCCGGCGCCGTCATTGAAACGCAGCCGGCCCGGATCGACCGCCAGGTAACGCCCAAGGATCGCCCGGAGCCGCCCGCGGCGAGTCACGAAGCGGTCACGGTCCCTCCGAAACGCGAACCGGTCCGCTCGCGCCTGTTCGCTCCGTGCGAGGGTGTGACGCAGATCTTCGAGTGCTGAGCCGGTGGGGTCCGCGGCCGCGCGCCAGACGTGCACCGCATCGCTCCCGAGGGCGAGGTCCGGCGGAGGCGGGGACCACACCTCGGGCGGCGTCCCGATCGCCGCGCCCCCTGCGCGCATCCTAGGCAGGCTTCCGGTCGACGGCCGCACGCCCCCCCACCGAGGCGGTCTGAGCAAGGGCGGGCTGCCGCACGTTCACGAAGCGCTCATGCGCCCAATCGCGCACCAGGCTGAGCAGCCGCGCCTTATCGTCCAGCAACGTAAACAGGTGGTCCGAGTGGGGAATGACGTGCAACCCGATCTTCCCGGAGGAGCAGAGTTGCCGGACCTCGCCGCCGAATACCTCATGAAGGTAGTCCAGACCCGTATCGCCGTCTGAGAACACGAGGAGCACCGGCATGCCGCGGCCGGCCACGGAGCGGAGGTCCGCCGCATACTGGCTGGGGC
>VBAO01000452.1 GCA_005883865.1 Candidatus Segetimicrobium genomatis | reverse complement strand
GCAATACTCTTTGACCTGTGGCGCCGACCGCGCGGTATCCAGCGCGACGGCGAAGCCATGCGCGTGAAGGAGCGAGACGGCCTCGATGCCGGCGGCACTCGTGGAGGGGAACCCGAACACCTGGCGGTCCAGCACGCCGTCGATATCCATCACGACAAGAGGGGACCGCCACTGCGGCGCTTCCGGACGGTGGCACAAGCCGGCGCAGAATCGCATGGTCTGCACGGTCAAGAAATCCCGCGCGTCGTTATACCATCGGTTGAACTCCTCAGCCCGTCCGGAGAGCCGCGCCTCGTTGAGGTCGGCCGCCGCGAGGCGCATTAGCCGCGCGCCGGCCAGCAGCTTGTTGAGAAAGAGCCGCTGCTCCACGGTGGCGTCGCCGGATTCCCTGATGTACCGGGCGATGAGGGTCTGCTCCTCGCCCGGTGAGAGCGCAAAATGAAGGATGGCATCCGCCAGATCGTAGGCGGGGTCGACGACGTCGAGTTCTCGTTTTCCCATGCCGTGGTGCGCGAAATCCGTCTTGAGGATGGACGATGGACCGCTGATCCATTCCCGGCGGCGCATCTTCGCGTCGACGAGCGTCGGGTAGGGGCTTCAGGAATGCCGCCGGCTTCCAGCCGTACGCCCTGCTGAGCAGACCGGCGAGGAGGTTCAGGCCTTCATGCTGGTTGGCCTGATTGAGCTCCGGACTCGGATCCGTCCCCAAACCCAACGACCGGACCCGCGCCGCCACGTAGGAGGCCAGTGTGTCCACGACGAGGTCCCGGCGTTCCGGCAGATCGCCCTGCTCTGGGAGGCGCCACTCGGTGAAGAGGAACCCACTTCGCAGACCGAGGACGGGGGGCACATGCGCCGACAGGCGCTGGCCGGCGATGAACTCACGATACGCCAGCCACCCCCAGCCGACGCTCTTCGCCAGCACGAACCGTGTCTCCACACGGCCGGCAGGATCCATTAGGCGCACCTCGTAGATTCGCTTCAACCGGGTGTGCCATTGGTCTTCCGAGAGCGCCGGCAGCTGAGCGTTGAGTTCCTCTCCCCTCCCGCTGGAAACGACCGTGGTGCCGGCGTACCCGCGGGCGTCGAAGTACTCACTCAAGACCCCCTGGACGACGGCGGGCTCCAGCAACTGGCGCTTGTGCCATTCCTCGGGTTCGAGGGCCAGGATGTTTTTGGAGAGTGCCAAGAGCTCCGGCGTGGTGCGCCAGTCCCGGCTGAGCGGGTGGACGGGATTGAGGGCCACCACGTGGTCGGGCGGGAATCCGGCTTTTCGGAGGATCTCCGCCACCTTGAGCAGGGTGCCCCCGGTGACGACGGGCTCGTCGACGATCACGCCGACGGCGTCCCGTTGTGCCGCGCGCGCGATGCGGCTTCCCTCCCAAACGCTCAGGCCGTTCTTCACCCGCAAGGTGACCACGTCGACGGATTGGTAGCCTTCGTTGTTCAAGTACGCGCGGAGCAAGGGCGCGAAATACGAGCCCGCGGTGCGGATTCCGGTAATCAACACCGGGGTGCGCCGGTCGGGGAACCTGGCGACCAGTTTTCCACCCAACGTCAGCATATCCACGTGGGTGAGATCGCGGACATGAAAGAATGCCGGGTTCTTCAGCCGCCCCCGCACCAGAGCGCCCGGCAGCCCGGCCGTCAGCATGGAGCTCAGCCGGCGCCCGCAACGCGTCAGGGCCTGTTGGTCCGGTGGCCCGGCGGGCACGAACACCTCTGCGTACGCGGTGACCGCGGCTTCCCACCCGTCCCGCCAGCCAATCAGCCAGCGCATCCGCGACTCACGGATCCTTCGCCGGAGCTTCAGGGCGGACTCGGCCAGCCGGAGGGCAGGTCTGACCGGCGGGACCGCGCCGGCCTTCGAGAAGTCGTACCCCTTGCCCATGAGATGGTCGTCAACCGCGTTGCCGAGCGCGCACGCGAGCAGGAACACATTGGTCGCCACTTCAGCCAGCTGCCACCCGCGCGGCGCCGAGTCGATTCTCCCGATCTCGTCGCGCAGATGCCCCATCACCTCGGCGATCGTCGGATACGCGTTCAGGGTCCAGGCGTAGGGTTCATAGAACTCGGCCTCCGCGGGCAACGGCTGATGTGGCAGGGGTGCGGGTTGCGACTCGACGGGGGGGTGGTGACCCCCGGAAGCGTCGCGAACGAGCACAGATGCGTCGGCGGTCCGGTGTTCTGTCATGCGTTGAGCTCCGAGCTCAGGGGGGGATCCGGGGGACCGTTACGATGCAGAGGCCCCCGGCGCAGCGGACACGGTGGATCCTCTCCTGCGCAGCGCCATCGTCCCCGCCACCGAACCCGCCACCCGCCGCGCCGTCGCTGTACACCCTGCGACGAAACCGAACAGGGGGCCGAAGGCGGGCCTCGAGGTCAGTCCGACAAAGTACAGGCCCGGGACGCTGCTCTCAAACCGGGGACTCAGGATCGGGAACGCCCTGGTGGTGTTCACTTCCGCCAGCAGCGATGGGTGGATCATCGTCAGGTTGTTGATATCGACCTTGTACCCCGTGGCCAGGACAACGTGATGAGCGTTCAGTCTCTCGCCATCGGAGATGGTCACATCGACGGTCCCATTCACAGCCTCCATCTTGACGACCGTATG
>VBAO01000432.1:1171-2568 GCA_005883865.1 Candidatus Segetimicrobium genomatis | reverse complement strand
CCGTCCGGGATGAGAAACCCCGCCAGGATCTGGAGCGTCGTCGTCTTCCCACACCCCGAGGGCCCGACGAGGGCGAGCAGTTCGCCCTGCTGGACCGTGACGCTGATTCCGCGCAGGGCCTCGGTGGGTCCGTACCGCTTGCTGACGTCGCACAGCCGGATCTCCGCCACGGACCGTTACCGCACCCCCTGCCGCTGGGCCAGCGCGCTGGCGCCGAACAGGCGGTACCCCACGGCGACCAGTCCAAAGGTCAGGGCCATCATGATGATGCCCAGGGCCGAGACCGCCTCATAGTTCCCCTCGTCCGACAGGTCGAAGATCAGGGTCGTGATCACCGCCGTGGCCGGGGTGAAGAGGAAGATCGCGGAGCTGAGCTCCCTGAGCGAAGGGATGAACGTCAGCAGCCAGTTGGCCAGGATGCCGCGCCGGAGCATGGGCAGCGTAATACGGCCAAAGGTGCGCAACTGCGACGAGCCCAGGGTGCGGGCGCAGTGCTCCAGCTCGATGTCGATGCTCCTGAGGCCCGCCTCGCTGCCGGCGTAGGCGATCGGCAGAAACCGGGTGGCGAACGCGACGATCAGGATCCATGGGGTCCCGTACAGGACGACCGGCGGCCGGGCGTACGCGGCGAAAAAGCCGATGGCCAGGACGATGCCGGGGACGACGAACGGCGCCATCGCGATATAGCCCAGGAGGCGGGCCCCCGGAAGCAGGCGGCGGCCCGCCACGTAGGCGGTGAAGAGCGCCAGCGCGGTGGCGATCGTCGCGGCGGCCGCGGCGTACGTCAGGCTGTGCTGGATGGCCTGCCCCGCCCCCAGGCGTTCGAGAGGGAGGTGACGATCAGGGCGGCGTAGGGGAGCAGGAGCGAGAGCAACGGGGGAATGACGCAGATCGCGAAGATCGGCCAGCGCCAGCGCCCGAGCCGGAAGGGCTCCCGGATTCCCCCCTTCCCGCCCACGGTGGTGTAGCGGCCGCGCCTGAGAAGGCGCTGTTGGAGGAAAAAGAGGCTGACCGTGACGAGGAGCAGCGGGATCGCATAGGCGGCCGCCAGATTCGGCCGGGCGGGGTACTGGAAGAAGAGGTAGAGCTGCGTCGTCATGACCTGCGTGCGCGCCGGGATCAGCAGGAACGCCGGCGTCCCGAACTCCGCGATCGCCTCGAGAAACGACATCAGGCCCCCGGCGAGGATCGCCGGCCGGACGAGCGGCAGGGTAATGCGCCAGGTGGTCCTGAGCCAGCCTGCCCCCAGGATCGCGGCGGAGCGTTCCGCCTCGGCGGGGACGAGCTCGAGCGCGTTGGAGACAAAGGCAAATGTATAGGGGTAACTGTACAGCGCGATGACGAAGACGGCCCCCGCGAGCGAGTAAATGTTGAACGGCCCCCGCGCGGCTCCGGTC
>VBAO01000432.1:0-1166 GCA_005883865.1 Candidatus Segetimicrobium genomatis | reverse complement strand
GCGGCGAGGAAGATCCACGCGGTCGCGCCGAGGAACGGCGGGGTGACGAACGCGGCGAAGACGAGCATCCGGATGAGCCCGCGGCCCGGCATGTCGGTCCGGCCGACCGCCCAGGCCAGCCCCGTGCCGGAGGCGACGGCGACCACCGCGACCGCAGACGCCAGGATGAGCGAGTGGCGAATGGGCTGCAGGTAGATCGCCCGGGTGAAGGCTTCGCGGTAATTGGCCAGGGTGAGACGGTTATCCTGATCGGCGTGCACGCTGGCGACGAAGATCCACACCAGCGGGACGACCACCATGAGCGTGAGCACGGCCGCCGCGGCCCCCCAGGTGGGCCGGCTCGGGTCGAGCCATCGGGTCGCGTTGTCGAGGGACGGGGCGCCGGCCGGGGTGGTCGCCTCTTCCACTGTTACACCCCGAACGTCTCCCGCCATTTGGCGATGGCCTCTGGGACCGCCTTTTCCAGCCGTTCGGCCTTGTTCCGGTACCATTTGATCCGGTCGATCGGAATGCCGGAGGGCGGGGGGACGTCGGAGCGGATCGGGTAGTTATAGGTCTTGGCGATCGCCGTCGAATACTCTCGCGTATAGAAGAAGCTCTCGAGGAGGCGGGCGGCGTTCGGATGCGGAGCCTCCTTGAGGATGGCCACCGGGGAGACGATGAGGATCGCGTCGCCGGTCGGGAACTGCACGTCGATCGGGTTCCCCCGGGCCTTGTTTTCGAGGGAGTAGTTGTCCGGGCCCGCGCCCACCAGCCGCTCGCCGCTGACGATATCCGTCACGGTGTCGTTGACCGAGCGGCCGATCTTGGGGTTGTTCTGCGCCAGCTTCGTGAAATAGTCCCAGCCGTACTTGTCCCACATCGCGACGACCCAGTTGCCGACGTAGCCGGAGAACCCGGGATGCCCGACGGTGATCTGGCCTCGCCACCGCCTGTCGAGGAGGTCGGTCCATGTGTCCGGCGGGCGGTTCAGCTTGGTGCTGTAGTTGATCACGACAAAGCCGAGCGCGCCCACATGGTAGGTGTTGTCGGGGTCGACGCTGCGGTACGCCTTCGGCAGGTTGTTCACGCCGAGCGGGAGATAGGCGGCCAGCACACCCTGTTTCTTCAGGGTGAGGTAGTGCGCTTCATCGGTGCTGGCGAACACATCCAGCTCGTGCACGCCC
>VBAO01000431.1 GCA_005883865.1 Candidatus Segetimicrobium genomatis | reverse complement strand
GGGGGCGCCGAGGAGCGTGGCGCCTGCCGTCCCCAGCGCGCCCGTGAGGAGGGCCCGCCGCGTCATGCCGGGGACTGGGCCGACGGATTTCGCGCCGTGCTCAGGAGAGCCGTTCATCGTGCTCCCTCCCCGTCTCCGCGTATCGCATTACGCGGGGCTTCCCATGGGAGCGCCGAAACTCCTTCTCGGGGGGAGATCGGGACGACCCGGGCGAATCCGGACTCGACGCGCCGGGAACGAGGGGGGAGTGCCATGACTCGGGAGCCGTCGTCGGGCGAGCCGCAGGTTGCGTTCCTCTTCGATCTCGACGGGACGCTCGTCGACAGCGTGTACCACCATGTGATCGCCTGGCATCAGGCGCTCGCCCGGGCCGGCATCGCGCTCTCCGTCTGGCGCATCCACCGGAGGATCGGCATG
>VBAO01000456.1 GCA_005883865.1 Candidatus Segetimicrobium genomatis | reverse complement strand
CTCCCGTCACCTTCTCCATGGGGGAGTCGTCGTCGTTGCCAACCCACACCGCGGCGACGAGCGAAGGCGTAAACCCGATGAACCAGGCGTTCCGGTAATCGTCGGTGGTTCCCGTCTTGCCCCCCTCCGGGATGCCGATGTTGGCGGCCACACTGGTTCCGCGCTTGACCGATCCCTTGAGGAGGTCGATCATCATGTAGGCGACCTCCGGGGTGAGGACGACCGTGCGCTGCGGCACGTTGTCCTCGAGCACCTTCCCGTGCACGTCGGTCACTCTGAGGACCGCGATGGGGGTCGCCCGCACGCCCCCGCTCGCGAACACGCCGTAGGCCGACGCCATCTCGAGCAGCGTGACGTCCGAGGCGCCCAAGGTCAACGAGAGGTTGGGCTCGAGACGACTCTGGATCCCCAGGCGGTGGGCCGTCTCGACGATGGCCTCGGGGCTCACCATTTCCTCGAGATGGATACTGGCCACGTTGGTCGAGTTCTCGATGGCATAGCGCATCGTCACCCGCCCGTGGAACTTCTCGTCGAAGTCCTTGGGCTCCCAGGTCTCACCGGTCGGCAGGGCATACGTGATCTGCTCGTCCTGGAGCATCGTCGTGAGCGGAATCCCGCGGAGGAGCGCCGTCGTGTATGTGAACGGCTTGAACGCCGAGCCCGGCTGGCGGCGCGCCTGCCAGGCCCGGTTGAACTGGCTCGTCCGGAAATCGTACCCGCCGATCATCGCCCGGATCGCCCCGGTCTGCGGATCCAGGACGACCATCGCGCCCTGATGCGCGTTCGCCTTGAGCCCCGCATCGATCCCCTGGCGGATCGCGGCCTCGGCCTCCGCCTGCAGGTCCAGATCCAGCGTCGTGTAGACCCGAAGCCCGCCTTTGTAGAGCACGTTCTCTCCGTACCGCTGCAGCAATTGGGGCAGGATATAGCTGACGTAGTACGGCGCCCGGATCCCGATGAACCCGGCGTTCCCTTTGTCGGCGAGGGTGATGGGATCGCTCGCCGCGACCTTCATCTGCGGCGGGGTGAGATCTCCGAGTTCGACCATCCGTTGCAGCACCTCGGCCCTGCGGATCCTGGCGCGATCCTCGTGGTCATAGGGCGAGTAGTAGGACGGCGCCCGGATCAACCCGGCGAGCAACGCGCTCTCCGGGAGCGTGAGGTCTTTGGCCGGCTTCCCGAAGTACACTTCCGCGGCCGCCTCGACCCCGTAGGCGCCTTGACCAAAGTAAACCTGGTTGAGGTACCGCTCGAGGATCTCGTCCTTCGTCAGCCGCCGTTCGATCTGGACGGCCAGCAGCATCTCGGCGATCTTCCGGCTGAGCGCCTTCTCGTTGGTGAGGAAGAGGTTGCGGGCCAACTGTTGGGTGATCGTGCTGCCGCCCTCGGCCAGCCCCCGCTCAACCACGTTTCGGAACGACGCCCGGAGCACGCCCCGGAGAGAGATGCCGCGGTGCCGGTAGAATGCCGCGTCCTCGGTATCGATCACCGCGCGCCGGAGGGCCCCAGGGATGTCCGCGAGCGGCACGCTGGCGCGGTTTTCCTGATAGAGGCTCGCGATGAGTTGGCCGTCCGCGGCGTAGATCCGGGTCGCCTCGCTCGGAGAAGTGTACAGGGCGTCGACCGACGGCAGGTGCCCGCTGATCGCCAGGGCCGCTCCCACGAACACCCCGATGAGACCCAGCACGACCGCGAGCCCAACGAGGAATACCCAGGGGAGGTAGGGCGCAAGGCGAGGCATGGACAAGCGGGAAACCTTCTTCAAGGACCCGCCCCGGAAGAATCCGCCCCGGAAAAACCCGCCCCGGAAGAGCCCGCCCTGGAAGAATCCGCCCCGGAAAAACCCGCCTCGGAAGAGCCCGCCCCGGAAGAGCCCGCCCCGGAAGAGCCCGCCCCGGAAGAGCCCGGAAGAGCCCGCCCCGGAAGAGCCCGCCCCGGAAGAGCCCGCCCCGGAAGAACCCGCCCCGGAAGAACCCGCCCCCGCTCCGCGATGGGACTGGAGGCCCTGGGGGGTTAGTCACTGCGGGCACCTGGTGTCGATGGTTGCGGCGGCGATGGCATCAGGCATGCTCGCTCTCAGATTTGAGTATACCCATCTCTCAAAAAACCAGCAAGGAGGATCAGATTTCCGAGGTCAGGTTTCAACGCATTCAGAAGCGGGTATCTATACGTCGGGATGTCGTGGGGGGATGGCCCTTCGGACTCCCCCCTTCCCGAGGTGGTGATCCCCCGCGATGTCCCGGTCTCATAAGTGTCATAGGAGGGATCGCAGATGCTGGTGGCGTTTCTTCTGCTCGCAGGTCTCCTGCTGTGGGCGACCGGGCACATGATCCTCCGGTAGTAGATCCGTAGCACGCAATCGCTGAAGAAGCGCGACAGGCCGGGAGACTCCCCGGCCTGTCGCGTTTACGCTGGTCTTGGACCATTCCCCGCCCATCGGACCGCAACCTGACCGTCACCGCCCGGATTAACCCCATCTGCCAAACAAGTGTTCGCTACTTATCGGGCCAGATCCTTGCCCCTCGCGATCTTTTCGGAACCAAGCCGATGCGAACCCGATGTGGCAATGGTATGGTGTTGCCGGAAGGGGGGATCCGATGGTCCGCTCTCTGGGCGGGCTAGGGCATCATGGCAAGTTGATGCGGGCCCGGCTGGGTGGATGGCTGCTGTGCGTGCTTATTCTCGGCGCCCAGGGCAGCGCCCAAGAATCCCCCGCGAAAAGCATCCTCCACCTCGTGGTATTCAAGAACGAGATGGGAGGATACCGGAGCGTGGCCGCCGGCACGGCATTCCTCATCTCGCCGACCGGAACCGCCCTGACCAACAGCCACGTTGTCGACCTGGTCCGAAGAGACCCCATCGGACACCGGTTGGTGGCGATCATCGGCCGGGAGTTCTACGGTGCGAAGATCGTCTGCACGAATCCGCTCCCGATTGGAGCGGAAGGGCACGCGACGCTACACCGCGACGTGGCCGAGATTCAGCTCAACCCGCCGGACCTCCCGTTCGAGGAGTTCGTTTACGACCACATCGAAATGGCGCGAGCCCATCGGGGACCGCTGCCGACCTTCCCGTCGCTCAAGATGGGAGAGGCGCCGGCGGTCGGCGACCCCGTGCGCGTGCTCGGTTACGGCCGTCGAGAGAACATGATCCTGCCGTCCGAGTGGTCTGCGATGGGAACGGTGCACAAGTTGGGGACTGCTCCGGACGGAACCCCGCTATTCAGCATCACGTTCGATCGCGAGGCGGAACCTGGTCACAGCGGGTCCCCGGTCCTCAACATGAAGAGCGAGGTCGTCGGGATCTTCACGTGGATCGGCACATCCGAAAAGCCTGCCGCGAAGCCAGCGCCCCCGGTGACGGCTCGGACGATGGGTATCGCGATCAGCGCGGCCGCGCTGGATCCGGCGTGCCATGATGGAGGGTAACACGCCGGCCGGAGCCCCGGCCGTACCGTCGGTGGTGGGCCCTCGTGGACTCGAACCACGGACCTCACCCTTATCAGGGGTGCGCTCTCA
>VBAO01000145.1 GCA_005883865.1 Candidatus Segetimicrobium genomatis | reverse complement strand
GGGTCCGCCCCGGCGCGATCCGGGAAGGTGTTGGGGATGAGGCCGTCCGCCACGAACCGGGCGAAGGTGCGCAGGATCTCCGCGGCGACCTCCGGCCGGCCCGTGGCGAGGGTCAGGCCGGGCAGTGCGATCATGGCATCCCGCCCCCAGTCGTTGAACCAGGGGTAGCCGGCGATCACCGTCTGCCCGACGTCCGAGGCCGTCCCGGGGGCGGCGATTGTGCGCCGGACGATGAACTGATCGGCGGCGAGGACGAGTTGCTGGACCACCGGGTGGGAGTCCCGTGCCCCCGCCCGCTGCAGCAACTGCACCTGCCGGGCTTGGGCCGCCGCGAGGGGCCGGGGATCCGCGGCCGGGGGGCCGGCTTCCGACGTCGCGACCAGGGCGAGATGCTCCCCCGGGGAGAGCGAGGCCGTGAACACCCCGGGGGCGAACAGGTCGGAGCGATCGTCCAGCCCGCGGGCGGATTCCTCCCGGTGGAGAAAGTTCCAGTACCACTCCCCGTGGGCGGCGAACCGGCCGGTCTCCGCCACGAGACGAACGGGCGCCGCGCCCTCGAACGCCCGGATCTCGACCCCGCGCGGGTCGGCCGTGACCGCCGGCCGCCATCCTCGTCCCGACGTCAACGTATGGAAGTCGCGGTAGGTGACGAGCGGGGTGATCTCCAGCTCCACCGTGCGGGTGGCGCGGAGCAGCCGGTACATCACATACGTCGTGTTGGCTCCGTGCGCCATCCACACGCGTTTCTGAAGGAGCGCGTCGCCGAGCGCATAGGTCCACACCGGGAGCATCCCGTCGAGGACGAACGCCTGCAGGTGGCGGTACCCGCGCGGGTCCACGGTACCGTCGCCGAACTCGTGCGTCGCCAGCGGATACCGGCGGCCGTCGTAGACGCCCCAGTCGATGAGGCCGCCCACGAGCACCGTGCGGACGGCCGGCGGGGCGAGGGCCGCCACGAGGAGCCCGTGGTACCGGCGGGTGTTGACCCCGGCGACGGTCCCCGACGCGTACCCGCCGAGGCCGTTCGTGACGAGCCACTCGCGCCGGAGCGCGGAGAGGAGATCCCCGCAGATCTCGGGGCCGAAGCTCACCAGAGGACGGTCGAGCACCGTGTCCGGCGGCTTCACGCTCATCGCCGACCTCCCGCCGTCTGCCGAGCGAAGCTGCGCCACATCGGCGTTAGGGTGGCGGAGGCGTCCCGCGGTATCCGATACAGTGAAACAGGCGGAACCTCCTGCCGCCGCCGCCTTCGAACCGAACGACATACGGAGGTTGCTCGATGAGCCGCGCGCAGGCCGGGACCAGCTCCCCCGCGTCGGAGGCGGCGTCGATCGCGGCGATCCCCTGCCAGCCCGCGAACCCGTGCCGGGGCGCCCAGAAACTCAGCGCGCTCAGGTGGGCGGTGGCGACCGGCACCCGGTCGAGTGTGTAGTACCCGAAATAGCTCGCCTCGTTATACCGCCTGCCCAGGAGGACCACGTGCCCGGGGTCGCCGAGCGCCTGGGCGCGGCGCACGATCTCCTGGGTCACCTCGCGCCAGCCGTACAATTCGCTCCATTGGAGGGCGGGGGGGAGCCGGGGGATCACCGTGATCAACGCCGACACGGCCAGGGACAGCGCCAAACTGGAAGCGAACGCCGCGGGGGCCACCCGGCGGGGCCAGAGCGCGCCCAGCGCCAGCACCCCGGCGAGGTAGGCCGGCGCGGGCCAGTTCGGGCGGTCCACACCGAGGAGGCTCGCTCCCGCGACGAACGCCAGCGTCGGCCCGCCGGCGAGGACCAGGAACGCGAAGCGGTCGTCGTCCCGTCCCACCCGCCAGCTCCTCCAGAGGGCCCACACCATCGCGGGAAACAACAGCGGCCCGCCGTAGGCGAGCTGCACCGCGGCGAGGCTCACGGGCCCCCAGCCCCTGCCCGTCCCGAGCGGGGGACCCTGGATCCCTCCGGCGTTGAGCCAGAAGCGCAGCGACGCCCACCCGTGCTGGGCGTTCCACACCAGCACCGGCAACGCGAGCGCGACCGCGAGCGCGCCGGCCACGTACGGACCCGGCGTGCGCCACCAATGGCGGTAGCGGGGCCGGCGGAGCATCCCCAGCATGGCGACGGGGAGGACCAGCGCCGCGTACTTGCTGAGGATCCCCAGCCCGAGCGCCAGCCCGCACGCCCACCACATCCGCGGCTCGCCGTGGACCGCCCGCCAGAACGCCCACATCCCCGCGGCCCACCAGAGGTAGAGGAGGGGATCGGGGATCGCGTGGATCGCCTGGAGCGCGAACACGGGAACCGCGACGTGCAGCGCGGCCGCGCGGAGGCCGGCCTGAGGGCCGAACAGGTCCCGTCCGAGCCCGTAGAGGACGAGCGTGGTGCCGAGGGTCGCCGCCATCGCCGGCACCCGCAGGAGCCATTCGGTCCGCCCCGCGGCGGTCGCGATCGCATCCAGCCACGCCACCAGCGGAGGATGGTCGAGGTACGACAGGTTGAGATGGCGAGACCAGAGCCAGTAGTAGCCCTCGTCGTCGATGACCGGCGTGCGCGCCTCCCCGCGTTCTCCCGTCGTGCCCGTCAAGAACCAGCTCGTCGTTGCGCGCGACGCCCCCCTACATCGGCGGGGTCGGGGGCGTCGGCATGTCCTTCTCCTCCTCCGGCTTGTCGACCACCAGCACCTCGGTCGTCAGGAGCATCGATGCCACGCTCGCCGCGTTCTGGAGCGCGGACCGGGTGACCTTGCACGGGTCCACGATGCCGGCCTTGAACATATCCTGGAACTCGCCGGAGAGCACGTTGAACCCCCACCCGGCCTTGCCGGTCCGCACCTTCTCGACGATGATCGATCCCTCGCGGCCGGCGTTGACCGAGAGTTGGCGCAGCGGCTCCTCGAGGGCCCGGCGGACGATGTCCACGCCGACCTTCTCGTCCCCCGCCGCGTCCACCTTGTCGAGGGCCGACAGGGTCCCGATCAACGCGACCCCGCCGCCCGGCACGACGCCCTCCTCCACCGCGGCCCGCGCGGTGGAGAGCGCGTCCTCGAACCGGTGCTTCTTCTCCTTGAGCTCGGTCTCGCTGGCCGCGCCGACCTTGATCACGCCGACGCCGCCCACCATCTTCCCGAGCCGCTCCTGGAGCTTCTCCCGGTCATAGTCGCTCTCGGTCTCCTCGATCTGCTTACGCAGCTCGCCGATCCGCTTCTGGATCTCCGCCTGCTTCCCCGCGCCGCCGATGAGCAGCGTCTCCTCTTTCCCCACCTTGACCTGGCGGGCCTTGCCCAGCATGTTCAGGTCGACGTTTTCGAGCTTCAGGCCCAGTTCGTCGGTGATCACCTGGCCCCCGGTCAGGATGGCGATATCCTGGAGCATCGCCTTGCGTCGGTCTCCGAACGCGGGGGCTTTCACCGCGACCGCCTGCAGGGTGCCGCGCAGCTTGTTGACGACCAGCGTCGCGAGGGCCTCACCTTCGACGTCCTCGGCGATCAGCAACAACGGCTTGTTCACCTGGACGATCCGCTCGAGCGCCGGCAGGAGATCTTTGACCGCGCTCACCTTCTTGTCGGTGATCAGAAGGTACGGATTTTCCAGCACCGCTTCCATCTTCTCGGGATCGGTCACCATGTACGGCGAGATGTAGCCCTTGTCGAACTGCATCCCCTCGACCGACTCCACCGTGGTCTCGATCCCCTTGGACTCCTCCACGGTGATGACGCCGTCTTTGCCGACCTTCTCCATCGCGTCGGCGATCAGCTCGCCGATCGCTTCCTCGTGCGCGGAGATGCTCGCCACCTGGGCGATGGCCGCCCGGGTCTCGACGGGCTTCGCCTGGGCGCGCAGCGCTTCCACCGCAGCGTCGACCGCCCGGTCGATCCCGCGCTTCAGCGCCATCGGGTTGGCCCCGGCCGCGACGTTCTTCAGCCCCTCCTTGACCATCGCCTGGGCCAGAACCGTCGCCGTCGTGGTCCCATCGCCCGCGACGTCGTTGGTCTTGGTCGCGACCTCGCGCACCAGCTGCGCCCCCGCGTTCTCGAACGGGTCGTCCAGTTCGATCTCCTTCGCCACGGTCACCCCGTCGTGGGTGATCGTCGGCGATCCAAACTTCTTTTCAAGGACGACGTTGCGGCCCTTCGGGCCGAGCGTGATCCGCACGACGTCAGCCAGACGGTTAACGCCCCGCTCGAGGGCGCGCCGCGCTTCCTCGTGGTACAAGAGCATCTTCGGCATCCCGGACTCCCCCTTAGGCTCTCGCCTTGGCCCGTTCGCGAACGACCGTCGCGAGCACGTCGCTCTCGCGTAGGATCAGGTACTCCTCGTCATCCTGCTTGAACTCGGTGCCCGAATACTTGGCGAAGATCACTCGATCCCCGACCTTGACCTCCATCGGGATCCGCTCTCCCTTTTCGTTCCGGCCGCCCGGCCCGATGGCGAGGACCTCGGCTTCCTGCGGCTTCTCCTTGGCGGTGTCGGGAAGCACGATGCCGCCTTTGGTGCGCTCGAGCTCCTCGATCACCCTGACCACGATCCGATCCCCCAGAGGCTTCATATTCATGACGCCCTCCTCGGCAAGAGTCTTAGCACTCTCTATGATTGAGTGCTAATCTACCTCAACTATAAGGAACAGCCGGGGCCTCAGCAACCCCAAATTGGGCGGAAAATCCAAGATATCTCGTCACGATCTCGCTCGAATGCGGTGGATCTCGGAAACCTTCACGTTTTCATTCCCGTACAGTTGTTCGCCTCCAGAGTGAATTCTCAGACGGCGCGATCTGGGGATCCCGGGCGATCGCCGGCCTCCGAAGTCTCCGGCACCTCGCGTTCGAGATCCAGGTCCGCATAGGCGCCGAGCCGAAGCGAGGATCGAAGTCCCCGCGAGAGCCGGACCCATCCCGCTTCGGCGATCATGCCGGCGTTGTCGGTGCACAGCGCCATGGGCGGCACGTAGAACGGAAGGCCGAGGCGGGCGGCGGCCGCCGCCATCCGCGCCCTGAGAAGCGCGTTGGCCGCCACGCCGCCCGCGAGGATGATCGCGCGCACGCCCCGCTCCGCGGCCGCCCGGGCGGTCTTCGCCACGAGCACCTCCACGAGGTTCTCCTGAAACGCCGCCGCGAGATCCGCCGCAAACCCCGCCGGGCGTCCGTCCGCGGCTCCCGCGGAGGCCGCGGCGAGGGAGCGGACGACCGCGGTCTTGAGCCCGCTGAACGAGAAGTCGAAGGTGGCCTCGGTGGCAAACGGGCGCGGGAGGGGCACGGCCCCGGGCCGCCCCTCCCGCGCCAGCCGCTCGAGCGCCGGTCCCCCCGGGTAGCCGAGCCCGAGCGCCCGCGCCACCTTGTCGAACGCCTCCCCCGGAGCGTCGTCCCGGGTGCGGCCGAGGACGTGGTACGCTCCGTGTCCCGTCATCAGCACCAGATCGCTGTGGGCGCCCGAGACGATGAGGACGAGCGACGGGAACGGCACGTCGGGGTGCCCGATGAAGTTGGCATAGATGTGCCCCTCGAGGTGGTTGACGCCGATCAGGGGGCGGCCGGAGGCGAACGCGAGCGCCTTGGCGGCGGCCACGCCGACGGTGAGGGCGCCGACGAGTCCGGGCCCGCAGGTGACGGCGACCGCGTCGATCTCGCGGAGTCCGGCGGCGGCCTGGGCGAGCGCCTCGTCGATCACGGGCCCGAGGCGCTCCAGGTGGCGGCGCGACGCGAGCTCGGGGACGACCCCGCCGAATCGGGCGTGCAGATCGGCCTGCGATGCCACGACGCTCGCGACGAGGCGCCCGTCGGCCAGGACGGCGGCCGCCGTTTCATCGCAGGACGTCTCGATGCCGAGCACGCGCATGAACGGTGAGCACGCCGCGGGGATCAGGCGGAGAGTTGGTCCAGGGCCTCGCGGTTCTTGCGGTACCGCTCCTGGAAGGCGTCCTCCCAGAGGTTGCCGGTCCACATGACGATCGCGTCTTCGCGGTTGTCGCTGTAGTAGGCCTTGCGGATCCCGATGTCCTTGAAGCCGTACTTCCGGTACAGCGTCTGCGCCCCAAGGTTGGACTTGCGCACCTCGAGGGTGACCCACCGCGCGCCCCGCTTCATCGCCTCGTCGATCAGGGCCACGAGGAGCCGCTCCCCGAACCGCCGGCGCCGGTGGAGGGGGTCCACGGCGATCGTGGTGACGTGCGCCTCGTCGAGGATCACCCACATCCCGGCGTAGCCCACGATCCGGTGGAACTCCCGCGCGACGAGGTAGCACGCGAGCCGGTTCTCGCGGAGTTCGTGGTAGTACGCATCGCGGGGCCAGGGCGTGGGAAACGACATCTGCTCGATCTCGAGCACGCTCCCGATGTCTTCCACGCGCATCGGCTTGATCGTGAACTGGCTCGTGATCACCATCGCCCTGTTGACTTTCCCCCTCAGCCGGACGTTTCCTGCCGGGGCCAGGCCACGGGACGGCGGCCGTAGAGCGGCCGGAGGGCCTCCGGGCCGGTGCGCTCCCCGCGCGCAAGCCGCGGCAGCGCCACGAGGCCCACCGCGGCCGCCCGGGGATGCAGGTCGGGACCCGCGGCGCGCGCGCGAGCGCCCAGCGCCGCGAGGATCGCGGCGCCGTGCCGGGTGAGGCCGTCCCCGACGACCAGCACCGGGCCGGGGTGCCGGGCGGCTTCCGCGGCGACGACGTCGGGGGGCCCCACGAGCGGCGGCGCCAGGCACTCCGCGCCGCCGTCCCGCCCGACGCGATAGAGCGCCCCGGCGACCTCGCCCCGATGCGCATCGAGGACGGGGAAGACGAGGCCGTCCACGCCCGGGACGCGGGCCAGCGCTTCGAGGGTGCCGACGCCCAGGACGGGCACCTCGCGCGCCCGCGCCCAGGCCGCCGCGGTCGCGATCCCGACGCGCAGGCCGGTGAAGCCCCCGGGCCCGCAACTCACCGCGAGCCCCTCAATCGAGCCGGGGGTCAGCCCAAGGCGCGCGAGCATCTCCGCCACCGCCGGCAGGAGCCCCTCGAGGTGGCGCATCGGAACCGGAAGGAGTGTTTCGGCCAGGACGCCGGACGCATCGACGACGGCACAGCTCGCAATCGGCGTCGCGGTCTCTATCGCGAGGATCCGCATCCGCGAAGCGCGGCCACCAACCGCTCGTACCGGGGCCCCCGGGGGATGAGACGAAGGCAGCGCGCGCCCGCGGCGGGGCCGAACCGGAACTCGATCATGAGATGCTCCCGCGGCAGCACCCCGGCCGCCCGCTCGGGCCACTCGATCGCGGTGACCCCGGGGCTGTCGATGACCTCCTCGAGGCCCAGGCTCTCGAGCTCGGCCGCTTCCAGCCGGTAGAGGTCGACGTGAAAGAGCGGGATCGGTCCGCGGTGCTCGTGGATGAGCGTGAACGTGGGGCTCCGCACCGACCCGGAGACCCCCAGCCCGACGGCGAGGCCCTGGACCAGGCAGGTCTTCCCCGCCCCGAGCGGCCCGGCGAGCGCGAGGGTCGCCGGGGGGGCCCCGACCCCGGCCCCCCGCCGGAGCGCCGCCCCCAGCGCCTCGCCGAACCGCCGGGTCTCCTCCTCGGTCTGGGTGCAGATCGCGAGGGAGGGGTCCGACTCGGCCATCAGACCCGCGGACCGCTACGTCCCGCGGTCGTCCCCGAGCTTCTTGAGAAACGGGGTGATGATGTCGATGGGAATGGGGAAGATCGTCGTCGAGTTGTGCTCGGTCGCCACCTCGGTCAGCGCCTGGAGATAGCGCAGCTGCAGCGCGACCGGTTGGGTCGAGATCTTCGCGGCCGCGGCCACCAATTTCTCCGCGGCCTGAAACTCGCCCTCGGCGTTGATGACCTTGGCCCGCCGCTCCCGCTCCATCTCCGCCTGTTTTGCCATGGCCCGCTTCATCGTATCGGGGAGGATGACGTCCCGGACCTCGACGAGGGTCACCTTGATCCCCCACGGCTCGGTCTGGACATCGATGACCTGCTGGAGCTGCTGGTTGATCCGGTCCCGCTGGCTCAACAGCTCGTCGAGCTCGTGCTGCCCGAGGATGCTCCGAAGCGTGGTCTGGGCGACGAGGTAGGTGGCCTTGGAATAGTTCTCGACCTTGACGACCGCATCGGTCGGGTTCACGACCCGGAAGTAGACCACCGCGTCCACCGTCACCGGGACGTTGTCCTTGGTCATCATCTCCTGACGGGGCACGTCCAGGGTGACGACGCGGAGGTCGATCTTCATCATGCGGTCGACCATCGGGATGAGGAGGATCACGCCGGGCCCCTTCGCCTGCAGCAACCGGCCGAGCCGGAACACCACCCCGCGCTCGTACTCGCGGGCGATCTTGACGATCGAGGAGAGCAACGAGAACGCCGCGATCAACACGATGATGACCACAGGACCAATCAGGCCCGTCATACCGACGCTTCCTCCTTCTTCACCCGCAGGCGCAGCCCATCGACCTGCGTGACCCGGACCCGGCTCCCGGCCGGGATCACGCCGTCGACGCTCTCCGCGGTCCAGATCTCGCCTTGGACCAACACCGTCCCCTCGGGGCCGAGCTGGCTGCGCGCCACGCCGACGGCGCCCACGAGCCCTTCCCGGCCCGTCTGGACCTTCTGGCGCTGCGCCCGGAGCCCGGCGCCGACGGCGAACCCAAAGAACGCCGTGGTGAGGGCGGCCATCGTCAGGATCAGCGTCAGGCTGATCCGCAAGAAGGGCGCCTGGCGCTCGGTGAGGAGCAGCGAGCCGAGGACGAACGACGCGATGCCGCCGGCGGTGAGGATCCCGTGGCTCGGCACTTTGATGTCGGCGATGAACAGGATGAGCGAGAACCCGATGAGGAGCACCCCGGCCACGTTGACCTCCAGGACCGCGAACGAGGCCAGGGCGAGGATCAGGGCCAGCCCGCCGATCACCCCCGGAAAAACCGAGCCCGGGTTGCTCAATTCGAAGATGATGCCGTAGATCGCCATCGTCATCAGGATGAACCCGACGTTGGGATCGCTGAGGAGCGCCAGGAACTGCTCGGTCGGATCCATCGGGATGTCGACCAGCCGCGCGTTCCGCGTGTGGAGGCGGCCCGTGCCCGACCCGGTGATGACCTCCCGCCCGTCGATCTTGTCGAGGAGCGCACGGGGGTCCGGCGCCACGACATCGATGACGTGGAGTACCTGGGCCTGCGCTTCGGTGATCGAGACGCTCTCGCGAACCGCCTTTTCCGCCCAGTCCGCGTTGCGCCCGTGCCGGGTCGCGAACCCCCGGATCTGCGCCACCGCGTCGTTGGTGACTTTGGCGATCATGGTCTTATCTTCTTGCCCCCCGGCGCCGGTGCCGACGCCGACGGGATGGGCGGATCGGAGATGGGTCGTGGGGGCCATCGCGGCGACGCTGGCCGCGTAGGTGATGAAGACCCCCGCGGAGGCGGCCCGCGATCCCGGGGGGTACACGTACACCACCGTGGGCACCTTCGTGTTGAGCATGGCCCGGGTGATGTCGTCCATCGACTTGAGCAGGCCGCCCGGGGTGTGCATCTCGATCAGGAGGGCCGCCGCACCGTCCTGCTCGCCCTCCCGGATCGCGCGGATCACGTACCGGGCGGTGGCCGGGGCGATGACGCCCTCGAGGTGAATGACATCGACACGCGGGGCGGGTCCGGCGGGCGCCTTCGGAGGAGTGGCGCCCGGCGAGGCCGGGGCCAGCCACACGACGAGCGCGGCCGTCAGGAGTCCCCGCAGACACCAGGGCCCGGCCGCCGATCCAATCGGTCGCACCATGGGGTGCTGTTCTACGCCCCGGAACCCTGCTCCTTTCCCCCAGGGTCCGTGGTGCGACGGTACAGCGCCCGAACGTCGTCGAGCGTGTTGATCTCCTCGGGCGGCTTGTCCTCGCGGACCCGGAGGATCCGGGGGAAGCGCAGGGCGAACCCCGAGGTGTGGCGCTCGCTCTGCATGATCTTGTCGAACGCCACCTCGAGCACGATGCGCGGCTCGACCATCCGCACGCGGCCCAGATCCCGGACGGTGTGCTCGAGAAACCACCGCGTGAAGCGGGCGATCTCGGCGTCCGTCAATCCCGAGTAGGCCTTGCCGATGGTGACGAGTTCGCTCCCGGCGCGGACGGCGAAGGTGTAGTCCGACAGGACCCGGGCGCGCTTTCCGTGGCCGTACTCGGCGGCCACGACCACGACGTCGAGCGACGCCAGCCCGGGCTTCCACTTCACCCACAACCGGCCGCGCCGTCCCGGTTGATACGGGGCGTCGCGTCGCTTCAGGACGATGCCCTCGTGCCCCGCCTCCCGCGCCTGCCGGTACCGGGCCGCGGCCTCCTC
>VBAO01000428.1 GCA_005883865.1 Candidatus Segetimicrobium genomatis | reverse complement strand
AACAGCAGATGCTGGCGATTGCGCGCGCGCTGACGGCCAACCCCCGGCTCCTCCTGATGGACGAGCCGTCCGAGGGGCTCGCCCCGCTTCTCGTGAGGGCGCTGGGCGCCTCGATCGCCCGGCTGCGGGCCGCCGGCCTCAGCATCCTGCTCGTGGAGCAGAACCTGCCGATGACGCTCGCGATCGCCGACGAGGTGTACGTGCTGAGCAAGGGGCAGGTCGTCTACCACGGCGCGCCGGCGGACCTCTGGGCGGATGCCGGGATCAAGGCGCGGTACCTGGGGGTCTAACGGCCTGCCCCCCGCCTGCCCCCCGCATGGGGGGCAGGCGGGGGCGACCGTCACCACGGGTCGGCCATGAGGGGGGAAGAGACGATGAACCGGTACCTGGCTACGCTGGCGGCATGGGGTGCGGCGCTGGCGATCATGGCGGGCGGCGGGGGGGCGGGTGCCCAGCACGGCCCGATCAAGATCGGGCTGATCGTCCCGCTGACTGGGGTGTTCTCGCCGAACGGCCGCGACATGGCGAACGGGTTCGCCCTGGGTCTCAACCAGGCGGGCAACAAAGCCGCCGGGCGCGAGATCCAGGTGCTCACCGAGGACGAGCAGGGGACGCCCGCCGTGGCGCTGACCAAGGCCAGGAAACTTGTCGAGCTCGACAAGGTCGATCTCCTCGTCGGTCCGCTGCTGGCGAGCTCGGGCTACGCGTTGCGGGACTACATCGATGAGCAGAAGATCCCCGCGCTCTACCCGATCGTCTCGTCGGATGACCTCACCCAGCGGAAAGGGACCCCGTGGATCGTCAGGACCGGGTGGACCAGCAGCCAGCCCAACCATCCCTTTGGGGAGTACGCGGCCAAGGTGTTGAAGTACAGGCGGATCGCGACGATCTCCTACGACTTCGCGTTCGGGTGGGAGAACGTCGAGGGCTTCCAGGATACCTTCGAGCAGAACGGCGGGCGGGTGGTGCTTCATCTCTGGCCCCCGATCGGCGCCCCGGACTACAGCCCGTATCTCGGACGGATCCCCGGCGACGTCGACGCCGTGTACGCGGCGTTCAGCGGCGGCGACGCCCTGCGGTTTCTGCAGCAGTACCGCGCGTTCGGCCTGGAGGGCCGGGTCCCGCTGATCGGCAACGGGACATTCACGGACGAGCACATCTTGTTCGAGGAGCGCGACCTGGCGAAAGGGATCGTGACCGCACTCCATTACAGCGCGGCGCTCAACACCCAGGCGAACCGCGACTTTGTCCGGACGTATGTCCGCGCCTACACCCGCGTGCCCTCGTACTATTCTGAGGCCGCCTACACGGGCGCCCGATTCATCCTCAAGGGTCTTGAGACGGTGCGGGGACAGCTCGCCGACCGCGGGGCGTTTGTGGCCGCGCTGCGGGCGGTAGTACTGCCGGATGCTCCGCGCGGGCCCGTGCGCCTGGACAAGTGGGGCAGTCCGGTGGAGAACGAGTACATCCGGAGGGTGGACATCATCAACGGGGAGCCGCAGAACACGGTGATCGCGACCTACCCGAATGTGTCGCAATTCTGGACGGCGAACCCGGACGAGTACACCCGGGACGTCCCGCCGGCCCATCCATAGAGGGCCCCGATCACCCCGACAATGGGAGGAGGCGTGGGGAATGGCCGAGATCGTTGATCGTCGGGACTTCGTGGAGGCGCTGCGCGGTCAGCTCGAGATCGATCCGCGCCGCACGGCGATCCTGGCCGTGGACGTCCACCGGGGCCACCTGGACCCCGAGATCGGCACGATGCCGGTTGCGCCGGACGACGCCGCCCGGGTGCGCGCCGTGGTCGCCCGCCTGCTCAGTGGGGCGCGGGCCGCCCACGTCCCGGTGATCTACATTCTCCTGACCTACCGGCGCACCTCGCCGCCCGGTCTGGAGAGCATGGGGAACCCGTTCTGGCGCGCCGTGGAAGCGGTCCGGCAGTCCCTCGTCCCGGGCCGGCGGAGCACGATCCTCCACCACAACCAGGAGGGGTCGCCGCAGACCGAGGTGCCCCCGGAGCTCGTCCCGCAGCCGGGCGACTTCGTGATCCGGAGCAAGAAACGGCTCAGCGCCTTTTACGGGACCGACCTGGACGTGCTGCTCCGGTCGCTCGGGACCGAGACCGTGGTGGTCGCCGGGATCAACACGAACACGTGCGTTCTCTGCACCGCGTTCGA
>VBAO01000427.1 GCA_005883865.1 Candidatus Segetimicrobium genomatis | reverse complement strand
GTGCTCGTGACCGCGACAATCAACGCCTACAACATCTTCACCCAGGTCTACGTCATGACGCTCGGGTCGCAGGCCGCGCCCGGGCACGCCGTCCGGGTGCTCGTGTTCGACATCTACCAGAACGCGTTCCAGTACTTCCACATGGGCTACGCCTCCGCGGAGGCCGTGGTGCTCACGTTGATCGTGCTGGGGTTCACGTTGATCCAGTTTGGCCTGGTGCGGGGCGAGGAAGCGTAGATGAAGGCCACCCCCACCGCGCGGGTCTTCACGGCGTTGTGTCACGCCGTCCTCGCGCTGGGGGCGATCTTCATGATCCTGCCGATGCTGTGGATGTTGTCGACGTCCTTCAAGCCGCCCACGGAGGTATCCCTGTGGCCGCCCCACCTGCTGCCGCAGGCGCCGACGCTGGCCAATTACACGGGCATCTTTGAGGTGGCGCCGTTCGGGCGGTTCTTCCTGAACAGCGCGGGCCTCTCGCTCGCCGCGACCCTCAGCGTGGTGATCACATCGCTCGTCGCCGGGGCCGTCTTCGCCAAGTATCTCTTCCCCGGGCGCACGCTGCTCTTCATGCTCATCCTCACGACCGCGATCGTGCCCTTCGAGAGCTACATGATTCCGCTGTACATCCAGCTGATTCCGATCAAGTGGATCAATACGTATCAGGGAATCCTCCTCCCCTACCTGATCATGAGCTTCGGGGTCTTCCTCCTGCGCCAGCACATCTCGTCGGCGATCCCGAGCGATCTGCTGGAGGCGGCCAGGATGGACGGCGCGTCCGAGTGGTGGATCCTCGTCCGGGTGATCGCGCCGCTGTCCGCGTCGGCGCTCGGCGCGCTCGGGATCTTCGCCTTCATCCAGGCGTGGGCGGCATTCATCTGGCCGCTCCTCATCGCGAACAACCAACTGCTCTTCAACATGGAGCTCGGCCTGACCGCGTTCCAGTTCAGGTTCAGCACCGACTACGGGAAGCTCATGGCGGGATCCGTGCTGAGCGTCCTCCCCATGCTGGTCGTCTTCGTCATCCTTCGCAGGCGGATCATCGAGAGCGTCGCGCTGACCGGGCTCAAGGGATAACGCATGACGAACGTGGCCGTCCTCGACGATTACCAGTCGGTGGCGATGGACGCGGCGGATTGGGAACGCCTGGGTCCGGGCGTGCGGGTCCGCGCATTCGCGGACCACCTGGTCGACGAGCGCGCGCTCGTCGACCGGCTCGGCCCGTTCGAGGTGATCGTCGCGATGCGCGAGCGCACGCCGTTCCCCGGGTCGTTGTTGGCGCGACTACCCCGGTTGCGGCTGCTGGTGACGACGGGACCGCGAAACGCGTCCATCGATCTCGAGGCGGCCGCGGCCCGCGGGATCACGGTGTGCGGCACCGAGGCCCTCGGGCATCCGACCGCGGAGTTGACGTGGGGCCTCATCCTCGCGTTGGCCCGGCGGATTCCTTTCGAGGACCGCGCCATGCGCGCGGGGCGGTGGCAGACGACCGTCGGGGTGGGGCTCCGAGGGAAAGTCCTGGGGGTGCTGGGCCTCGGCCGGCTGGGGGCGCAGGTGGCCGACCTCGGGCGGGCGTTTGGCATGCCCGTCGTCGCCTGGAGCCAGCATCTCACCGCCGAGCGGGCCGCCGAATCCGGGGCCCGCCTCGTCTCGAAGGATGAGCTCCTGCGCCAGGCGGACGTGGTGACCATCCACCTGCAGTTGAGCGAACGGACGAGGGGGCTCGTGGGCGCGAGGGAGGTCGCGCTCATGAAAGGGACCGCGATACTGGTGAATACTTCGCGGGGCCCCATCGTCGACGAGCGCGCGCTCGTCACCGCGTTGCAACAACGGGCGATCGCGGGCGCCGCGCTCGACGTGTTCGATGAGGAGCCGCTCCCGCCGGATCATCCGTTGCGGCGGCTGGACAATACGGTCATCACGCCGCACCTCGGCTACGTGACCGTCGAGAACTACGAGGTCTTCTACCGGGGCGCCGTCGAGGACATCCGGGCGTTTCTCGACGGACCGGCGTCAGAAGCCGTTTCTGCGTGACAGCATCAGGCAAACTCGGGTGCGATGTGCCTTGCCAGCAGGTCGATCTGCCGGGGGTCGTCGGTGACCGGGCCGAGCACGAGGTACTCGAGGCCCGCCCCCACGAGGTCGGCGATCCTCGTCTTGATCCGGTCGATGCTTCCGATCATGTAGCATTCCTGGAGGTGCGCGTAGGAGCGGTGGGATCCCATCACCCGGAGGAACGGCTCCCTCGACGCTTCGACCGCCTTGGCGTGATCGCCCGTCTCGACGAGATGGATGAAGTTGCAGTGGCCAAACGTGAGCGTGGTGGGATCCGTCCCCATCGCCCTCGCATGCACCTGGATCTGACCCCAATCGCGCTTGACCCACTCCTGGGTGCCCGAGCAGCGGGAGAGCCAGTGGCCCCACCTGACGATGCGATCCAGCACCCCCCGCGAGATGAACGGGACGTCGTGCTCCTGCGGATCGGGAATCCGAGAGCCGCCTGAGACCCAGATCTCCGGAAGCCTGGGCGGCCTCGGGTCGATCGTCACGTCCTCGAACCGATAATAGCGGCCCTGGTAGCTCGCGTTGGGCCGGCTCAGCAGCAGGGTGAGGGCCTCCAGGATCTCGTCCGTACGGCGGCCCCGCTCCTCGATTCGCGAGCCGGTGACCTCGAACTCACGGGCATACCATCCGGGACCAATGCCGAGGACATGGCGGCCGTTGGAAAGCACCGGGACCACGAGGATGCCGGTGGCCAGCCGCACTTTCGTGGTGAGCGCCGACGCGTAGGCGAGGACGCTCAAGGGTTCCAACCAGGCCACCCCATACAGCCCCGACGCGGTGAGGAGATGGTCGATCACCCAGATGTCGAAGCCGTATTCCTCGCACTTCTGGACCGAGGCGGCCAGACGCCGGGCCTGTTCAGGGCCGGCGTCGGCCCATGCGTAGGTGGGGAGCCACACCCCGAACCTCAATCCCGTCATGACGCCGCCCCCGGCGGCGGGGATCTCGACGCCCGCGTCCCCGCCCCGCGCCGGAGGAGTGGTTCATGGGAGGGACAGCCCCCTCCTGCGTGCCCGCGTCCCGCGGAACCGTGGATGCGCGCATCCTGGCGCGCAACGGCAGGACGGTGTGGCCCCCGGGGAAAATCTTTGCGTCCTGATGAGCGGCAAGTATGTTGGCGCCATCGTCCGCCGCCGCGAGGATCCCCGACTGCTCGCAGGCC
>VBAO01000426.1:553-3861 GCA_005883865.1 Candidatus Segetimicrobium genomatis | reverse complement strand
CCGACATACCCGAACCCGGGGGCCTACCAGACGGCACTGAAAGGCGTCAAGGACGCCTTCGTGACGGTGTTCGCTCCAGACGGCACTACCCTCCTCTACTCCACCTACCTCGGAGGTATCGGCGGTAGAACCTATGGCCACAGCATCGCCGTGGACAGCTCAGCCGACGCCTACGTGACGGGAGAGACCACGTCCCTCACATTCCCGACGACCCAGGGGGCCTACCAAACGGCAAACAAGGGCGTCTACGACGTATTCGTGTCGAAGATTGCTCCCAACGGCGGGGGCTCCGCCGACCTCCTCTACTCCACCTACCTCGGGGGCACCTTAGCCGACCATGGCTATGGCATCGCCGTGGACGGCTCGGGCAACGCGTACGTGACCGGGTACACCGCTTCGCCCGACTTCCCGACGATGCACGGCTTTCAGGGCTACCAGGGTCTCCCCACCTTCGATGACGCCTTCGTCGCGGAGATCGCGTCCCAAGGCAATGGCGCCGCTGACCTCGTCTACTCCTCCTACCTCGGCGGGTCCATGAGCGACTATGGCACCGGCATCGCCTTGGACGGCTCGGGCAACGCCTATGTGACGGGCGGCACCTATTCCGACGACTTCCCGACGACGCCGGACGCTTTCCAGGTCACCTCCCCCGGCTTCGGCCTCGGATTTGAAAACGGCTTCGTGGCGAAAATCTCGCAGACCCAGCCTCCATGTAACTCTCCGTGCAATCCAACGGACCCACCGGGAGTGGGAGGATCAGGGGGGGCACCGCCGGCGGACCCACCAGCCTTACCCCCGGCGCCCTCGCTGCCGTCTGTACCGTAGGGGGGCACGATTGAGAAGGTGACAGGGCCGAGCATTCAGTGAAACGGGCTCCAAAGATTCTCGGGAGGGGGGCACCATGAGCATGGGGGGAAAGGGCCTAGGGCTTGTGCTTGTCGTCGTCATCACCGTCGGGGGGATCTTCTTCCCCGCGGGGAGTCCACTCACCGGGAGCTCGGGGAACCGGCCCGGACCCGCGGCAGGAGGGACGACAGCGGGAGTCCCCCTTGCCCCTCGGGGCCTGGTCGCCGCAGCCACGGACACACCTCGCCAGCCGAGCGCGGCCTACGGCAGGCTCCCGCTCGCCTTCGAGGCCAACCGCGGGCAGACCGATCCCCAGGTCAAGTTCCTCACCCGGACCGGACACCACGTCGTCTTTTTCACCCCCACCGAGGCCGTGCTCGTCCTCACCACCGGGCAGGGCAAACGGAAGAATAACGTCGAGAGGGCGAGCCGCTCGCCCAGGCGGCCCCAGACCCGCGCGGCCACCGTCGTCCGCATGGGGTTCGCCGGGGCCAACCCCGCGCCCCGGATCACGGGGCTCGAGGCCCTCCCCGGCACGGCCAACTACTTCATCGGCAACAACCGGGCCAGGTGGCACACCAGCGTGCCCCTCTATGCCCGCGTGCACTATGCGGACGTCTATCCCGGCATCGATCTGAGCTTTTACGGCGCCGCGCCGGAAGCGCAGGCGGGGGTGAGCGGCCCGCGCAGCGGCCCACAGCACCTGGAATACGACTTCGTGGTGCGCCCGGGGGCCGACCCGAGTACGATCGCGCTCGACTTCCAAGGAGCTGAGGCGCTGGACATCACGGGCCAGGGGGACCTCGTCCTCCAGCTGCCGGACGGTGGGACGCTGCGGCAGTCTAAGCCCGTGGTCTACCAGGTGGTCAAGGGCGTCCGGCAGACCATCGCGGGCGGCTATGTGCGCAAAACGGCCCACCAGATCGGCTTTCGCATCAGCGCCTACGACCGCCGCCAGCCCCTCGTCATCGACCCGGCCTACCTCGGCTACTCTACCTACCTCGGCGGCAGCATGGACGACGAGGGCGACGGCATCGCCGTGGACGGCTCGGGCAACGCGTACGTGACGGGATACACTTACTCCACGGACTTCCCGACGACGCCGGACAGCGTCCAGAGAGACCAAGCCTCCGGCGGCGTGTACTATGACGCCTTCGTGAGCGTGCTCGATCCCACCGGCAGGGCAGCGCAATTGCCGTGGACGGCTCGGGCAATGCCTACGTGACGGGTGACACGCAGGCTACTGACTTCCCAACTGCGGGGGATGCCGTCCAGCCGGCCTTCTGCCCAAACCCAACCGACAAAACATCGTGCGGCACCGATGTCGCCTTCGTCGCGAAGATCGCGCCCAACGGCAACAACTCCGCAGACCTCGTCTACTCCACCTTCCTCGGAGGCAATTTCGATTCCTTTGGCGATGGCATCGCCGTCGGCCCCTCGGGATGCGCCTACGTGACGGGTGGCACTTCATCCACGAACTTCCCGCTGGCGGGAGCGTTCCAGACAACCAAGGGCGCCGGCCAGGACGCCTTCGTGACGAAGCTCAATGCCGACGGCTCCGCCCTCGTCTACTCCACCTACCTCGGGGGCAATCTTTACGACCGCGGTCGGGGCATCGCAGTGTTTACCGCCGGAGACGGCTCGGAATATGCCTTTGTGACGGGTGCCACCGAGTCCACCAACTTCCCGGTTACGCCAACGACGGCCTACCAGACGGCACTGAAAGGCGCCGAGGACGCCTTCGTGACGGTGTTCAGTGCCGATGGCCTCTCCCTCTTCTACTCCACCTACCTCGGAGGTGACGCCGGTTTTACTCAGGGCTATGGCATCGCCGTGGACGGCTCGGCCGACGCCTACGTGACGGGAAGAACGAACTCCCTCCTATTCCCGACGACGGCGGGAGCCTACCAGACGGCAAACGCCGGCGGCACTGATGCCTTCGTGACGAAGCTCAATCCCAACGCCGCCGGCCCCGCCTCCCTCGTCTACTCCACCTACCTCGGGGGGACCCTCAACGACCGTGGCTATGGCATCGCCGTGGACGGCTCAGGCAACGCCTATGTGACGGGTGACACCAGCTCCCACAACTTCCCGACGAAGGAAGGTTTCCAAGGCTGGCCGAGCGACGCCGGCTTCTATAACGCCTTCGTGGCGGAGATCGCTCCCAACGGCGGGGGCCCCGCTGACCTCATCTACTCCACCTACCTTGGGGGAAACATGAGCGACCATGGCTACGCCATCGCCGTCGACGGCTGGGGGAACGCCTATGTGACGGGTGGCACCTACTCCGACAACTTCCCAACGACACCGGACGCCTTCCAGGTCACCTCCCCCGGCCTCGGTCTCGGATTTGAAAACGGCTTCGTGACGAAAATCTCGCAGACCCAGCCTCCCTGCAACTCTCCGTGCAATCCAACGGACCCGCCGGGATTGGGAGGATCGGGGGGAGCACCGCCTGACCC
>VBAO01000426.1:0-298 GCA_005883865.1 Candidatus Segetimicrobium genomatis | reverse complement strand
CGTCTGCGGGAGTTCGCGTTGCCCCGCACGGCCTGGTCGCCGCGGCCACGGACACACCTCGCCAGCCGAGCGCGGCCTACGGCCGGCTCCCGCTCGCCTTCGAGGCCAACCGCGGGCAGACCGATCCGCAGGTCAAATTCCTCACCCGGACCGGGCGCCACGTCGTCTTTTTGACGCCCACCGAGGCGGTGCTCGCCCTCACCACCGATAAGGGCAAGCGGAAGAATGCGGTCGAGAGGGCGAGTCGATCGGCGAAGCGGCCCGAGGCCCGCACCGCCACCGTGGTGCGCATGCGGTT
>VBAO01000425.1 GCA_005883865.1 Candidatus Segetimicrobium genomatis | reverse complement strand
CGGCAACAACTCCACAGATCTCGTCTACTCCACTTTCCTCGGGGGGAGTGACGATGACGAAGCCTACGGCATCGCCGTCGGTCCCTCGGGCTGCGCCTACGTGACGGGTTTCACTTACTCCGCGAATTTCCCGCTGGCCGGGGCCTTCCAGACGACCAAGGGACTCGTCGGCAGCGACGCGTTCGTGACGAAGCTCAGCGCCGACGGCTCCGCC
>VBAO01000144.1 GCA_005883865.1 Candidatus Segetimicrobium genomatis | reverse complement strand
ACCGGGTGACGAACGGGCGCACCCCCCAGTACAGGGCCAGGCGGCGCGCCAGCCCCTCGTCCTCCGTGCACGCCAGCACCAGCGCCGGCGGGCGCAGCTGGGAAAGGATCCGCGCGGTCCGGCCGGTCGTCGTCAGGGCCACGATCAGGTCGAGCCGGAGGTCCGCCACGAGCGTCCGGGCGGCGGCCGCGATCGCGTAGGCGAACCCCCGACGGCCGAGGGTCACATGGCGGCGCTCCACCGGGGGCCGGGCTCCGGATTCGACCGCCCGGGCGATCCGCGCCATCATCTGCACGGTTTCCACGGGGTACCGCCCAATGGCGGTTTCCTCCGACAGCATGACCGCGTCGGTGCCGTCCAGGATCGCGTTGGCGACGTCCGAGGTCTCCGCCCGGGTCGGCCGCTCCTGACGCACCATGGACTCGAGCATCTGGGTGGCGGTGATGACGGGGACCCCCTTGTCGTTCGCGAGGCGGATGATCCGCTTCTGGATCAGGGGGACCTGTTCCGGAGGCAGTTCGACCCCGAGGTCGCCGCGGGCGACCATCACGCCGTCGGCCTCCGCGATGATGTCGTCCAGGTGGGCGATCGCCTCGGCCTTCTCCAGCTTGGCCACGATGGGCACGCGTCCTCCGAGGCGGCGCACGGTTCTCCGCGCGTGGCGGAGATCGCCGGCGCTGCACACGAAGCTGAGGGCCACATAATCGACCCCGCACCTGAGGCCGAATCTGAGATCGGCGGCGTCCTTGGCCGTGAGCGAGTGGGTCCTGAGCCGGGCGCCGGGGAGGTTCACCCCCTGATGCTCGCCCACCACGCCCCCGCGCACGACCCGGCAGCGGATCTCGCGTGCCCGGCGTTCGATCACCTGGAGTTCGACGCTGCCGTCTCGGAGCAGGATGCGCCCGCCCGGCCGTACCATGCGCGGGAGGCCGGGGAACGGGATCGGGATCCGGCCGTCCCCGCCCAGGACTCGGCGGGTCGTGAGCACGACCTCGGCGCCCTCCAGGAGCCGGATCGGGGCGGCGAGCCGCCCGATGCGGATCTTCGGGCCCTGCAGGTCCTGGAGAATCCCCAGGGAAGCCCCGGTCTCCCCGGCGAGCTTCCTCAACAGCCGGATTGTGTCACCGTGTTGTGCGCGGGTGCCGTGGGAGAAGTTGAGCCGGGCGACATCCATGCCGGCCGCGAGGAGCTGACGGAGCACCCGCTCGCTCGCGCTGGCCGGCCCGATCGTCGCGACGATCTTCGTCCGCCGGGGCGCGAGCGGCCTGGCCCGCGCGGCGTCAGACCCAGGCACCGGCCGGCCCCCTCCCTCCGATCGCCATCGTTCACCCCCTTGTCCCACATCATACTTCAGATGCCGGATCACCGGCAGCCCCGGCATCCGTGCCGGGGCCGGTGTGCTAGACTCGAACCAAAAGGGAGCCCGCGGGGCCATCCGGACAAGGAGGCAGCCTTGCTGGCACCCGAGGCGCGCGGAGGGAAGCCGGTGGCGATCGTCGCAATCAGCGTGACGCCGATAGGGACGGGGTCCCCCAGCGTGGGGGAGTACGTCGCGGACGCCCTGCGGGTGATCGAGCGGAGCGGGCTGCGCTACCGGCTCAACGCGATGCACACGGAGATCGAGGGAGAGCTCGAGCAGGTCCTGGACCTCGTCCCCGCGATCCATCGCGCCTGTTTCGCCCGCGGGGCGAAGCGGGTGTCGACCGTCATCAAGATCGACGACCGCCGGGACGCGCCCTCTTCGCTGGAGGCCAAGGTGCGGTCGGTGGAGGAGCGACTGCGGCGGCCGTGATGGGGTGCCCGACCGCCGGCATGCGCTGCGCCGCGACCGCGGCCGCCCTGTGACGCGCTGGTCCGACTGGCTGGAAGATTGGTTCGACCGTCGCTACGCCATTCGCCCCATCGGGGGGGGCGGGTACATCATCAGGCTCGGCCTCATCCGGTACCGCGGGCCGGCGCGCGTCTTTCGCGACGGCACCGTCCTGCGGCGGGGCGACCTGGTGGGAGAGGTACACGTCGACAACCGGCGCGCCGCTGGGCTTCACGAGGGACGCAAGGCCGGGTTTCGCTACCGGCGCGAGGTCTTCCGCGCGCTTCCCGTGCTGGCCCAGGAGCTCCGCACGCGGCCCGAGTACCAGCCGATCCAGGCGGTGGGGGGCCCGAGCCTGTTCTGGGAGGAGGCCACCCTGGCGGGGTTCGAGCACTGGCCGCTCCCGAAGTTCACGCGGTGGTGGCTCGCCCTGTGGGAGCGGTTCCTGCTCGCCCGCTACCATCCCCTCGGCCGCGCGCGTCTCGCCGAGGGGAGCCGGACCGAGCTGCGGCAGATCTGGATGACGCGGCGCACGCTCCTCGAGCGGTACGGGCGCGAAGGCACCGCGCGCCCGGCGCTCGGCCCCGGCGAGACGGCCTGACGGCTCGGGTCGCACGCGCCATCCACGCGCAGGTCGAACGCCGCCTGGGCTGTCGCCGTCCCCGCGGCCCCCGCCCCGATGGGAACCCGCGTTCGCTTGACATCCATGCGCCGCGCGCTTATCATTCAACCATATGGTTGATCGTCACCCGGACCCCCTCGGCCGGGTCTTCGTGGCCGTGGCCGACCCCACCCGGCGCTCGATCCTGAACGCCCTCCGCCGGAGGCCGGCCACCATCACCGAGATCGCCAGGCCGTTTCCGGTGTCCCTCAACGCCATCTCGAAGCACGTGAAGATCCTCGAGCGGGCCGGGCTCGTCCACCGGGCGGTGGTCGGCCGGGAGCACTACTGCCGCTTCGACGCGAGGCCGCTCCGCCGGGCCACGGCCTGGCTCGAGCGCTACCGAGAATTCTGGGAGAGCCGGCTGGACGCGCTGGAGCGGCATCTCCTCGTCCGCCGGCGGCGGCCCAAATAACGCACCGGAGGGAGCGATGGCCGAAGAGGCGCGACCGGCCAGGCTGGTCGTTCGGCGGGGGATGCCGGCGACACGCGAGGAAGTGTTCACCGCCTGGACCGACCCGGCGAGCATCAGGGACTGGATGGGCCCCGGCGACACCCTGACCGCCGAAGCTGAACTCGACCTGCGGGTCGGAGGCGCGTACAGGGTCGTGATGAAAAAGCCAGAACCGCGCCTACGAGCACACGGGCGAATATCAGGTCGTCGAGCTCCCCTCCAAGCTCGTGTTCACTTGGTTCTCCGAGGGCACGGAGCACCGGCCGACCCTCGTCACCGTGGAACTCCTTGATCGCGGGGATGGATGCGAGATGGTCCTCACCCACGAGCGCTTCCCCACCGCGGCCGCCATGAAGCGCCACCGGGATGGGTGGAGCCAGATCGCCGCCCGCCTGGCCGAGTATCTCCAGAAGCGCGCTCCGGCGCGGCCGCGGGGATGACGGACGCGTCTCCCCGCGTGGAGCGAGGCAGGGAAGAACATCCCAGGGAGGCGGCGCGATGCCGAAGACGCTCCGGCAGTCGGTGACCTTCAAGGCCGGCCCGCACGCGGTCTACGAAGCGCTCATGGACTCGCGCAGGCACGCCGCGTTCAGCGGCATGCCTGCGCGCATCAGCCGCAAGCCCGGCGGCCGGTTCACGGCCTACGGCCCCTACCTGAGCGGCGTGAACCTCGAGCTCATCCCCGGCAAGAAGATCGTACAGCTCTGGCGGTCTAAAAACTGGCCCAAGTTCCACTACTCCACGGTCACGTTCGTCCTCACGAAGGTGAAGGGCGGGACCCGCCTCGACTTCACCCAGGCCGGCGTTCCGGACAACGACTACAAAGCCAAGAAGAGCGGGTGGATCCACAGGTACTGGGAACCGATGAAGGCGATGCTGGAGCGCTAGCCCCCGGTTCTACGGGGCGGCGTCCAGCAGGAGCCGCAGCGGCACGACGCTGAAGCCCCGGGCGCGCAGGCCGGCGATCACGCCCGGCAGCGCGGTCCACGTGGCCCGGGGCGTGGTGGGATGCCCACCGCGGTCATGCAGGTCGATGACCGCTCCGGGGTGCGCCCAGCGGATCACGCGCGCCGCCATCTCGCCCGCGGTCACCGGGCCGAGCCACCCTTCGGGCCGCACCGACCACAGGACGCGCTCCTCTCCCAACTGCCCGGCCCGGACGTACGCGGCCCAGTTGAACATCCCCCAGGGCGGCCGGAAGTACCGGGGGAACACGCCGGTCGCGTCGGCCACCGCGGCCGCCCCGAGGTCCACCTCCGCCACGGTCGCCCAGGGGGGAAGGGTCCAGAGATGCCGGTGGCTGTAGGTATGGTTGCCGAGGTCGTGCCCGGCCGCGGCGACCGTCCGCGCCACCCGGGGGGCGGCTTCGGCGTGGCGGCCGATCATGAAGAACGTCGCCTGGACCCCGGCCGCCGCGAGCGCCTCGAGGATCCGCGGGGTGTGCTCCGGATCCGGCCCGTCGTCGAACGTCAGAGCCACCTGCGGGCGCGCCGGTCCGCGCTTGATCACGCCCACCTGGATCGTCCCCGCCATCACCTGCGTCCCCACCGTGTACGCCGCGACCCCCCCGAGCAGGCCGGCGGCGGCCGTCAGCGGCATCCGGAGATCGCCGGGCATGCCCCGCGCTATCGGTCGACCGCCTCCGAGCGCCACTGCACCGATGCCCCGGAGGCTACCAGCAGGAGCCCGCCGCTCAGGTAGAACGGCGCGGAGGGATGCGACCACTGCCACAGGAGCCCGCCCACGAGCGGGCCGATCACGCCCCCCATCCCTTCGACCGTCATCATGATCCCCAGCCCGGCGCCTCGGATGTCCGCGGGAAGGAGGCGAAGCAGGATGCTGTTCCACGCCGGCAGGACGAATGCATAGCCGACCCCGATCCCGATGAAATCCAGCGCCAGCACCCACAGCGCATGGCAGAACGGCACCGCGATGAGCAGCACGGCCACCACCCCCAGGCCCAGGCCATACGTCTGCCGGCGGCCAAATCGGTCGCCGATCCGCCCCGCCGGGGCGAGGAGGAGCAGGCCGGTGCCCATGCAGAGCACCATGAGCACCAGCAGTTGGTGTTCGTCGAGGCCGCGCACGATCTCGAGGTAGGGGACCACGACGGGGATGAGCACGCCCGCCGCGATGATTTGAGGGATGAGGCTCGTCGCGAGCTTCGCGAGCGATGCGCCGACCAGGCGAAGGAGCTGGCCGACGGATGGCCTGGCGCCGACCGGTTGCGCGCTCGTGGGGTCCCCGGGCACGAGCCAGCCCAGCAGCGCCGCCCCCAAGAGCGGGACGAGGAACACGCTGAGCGAGTTGGGGTGATTGGTCCGGCTCAAGAGCGTGGCCAACCCGATGCCGAGCCCCGCGCCCAGAAACCAGGTCGAATACATCTGCCCGAGCGCCTCGCCGACCTGGGCGCCGGCGCTCCGCGACAGGCGGGTGAGCGCGGCAGGCCACAGCGGCGACGCGGCCGCGCCCATCGCCGCGAGCGAGAGGAACACCTCCCAGGTGGTGCGGGAGAGCAGGAGCGCGAGGAACGCCGCGAAGTAAAACCAAAATCCCAGCAGCAGCATCCGCCTCGAGCCGAGGCGGTCGACCAGCCACCCGGAGACGAGCTTCGCGGCCACCTCGGTGAAGAAGTAGGCGGAGATCGCCGCGCCGGTCGTGCCCATCGGCCACCCCAGCCGTTCCGCCACGAGCGTCGGCAGGAGGACAAAGAGCAGCGCCCCGTGGACGAACTCGACCAGACCGACCGTGATCGCGAGGAGCGCGGTTTCGCCGGGGGATTTCAAGTCCGGGGAGTGGAGATCGCTAGCGTCCTCTGCTCTGGGCTATCCGCGTCGGTCCCTGCCGCGAGGGCGGCCAGGTGGGCGACGACCTGGGCGGCCGCATCCGGGCGGGCGAGCTGCGCGGCGGCCCGCCGCATCGCCTCGATGCGTCCGGGGTCGGCGAGCAGCGTTTCGAGCAACTCATGGAGCATCGCCGGGGTCCTGGGCGCGAGCGCCGCGCCGTGCCGGAGAAGGTACGCGGTGTTCCCCTCCTCCTGCCCGGGAATCGGCCGGTAGATGAGCATGGGAAGGTCCATGGCGAGCGCCTCGCTCACCGTGACCCCGCCGGCCTTGGTGATGAGCAGGTCGCTCACGGCCATCAGTTCCTCGACGTTGTCCACGTATTCGAAGACGTGGAACGGGTGCGGGGCCCTGGCGGTGCGCGCGCGCACCTGCTGCGCCATCCGGCGGTCGAGCCCGCACACGACCAGGGCCTGCAGCGGCCGCGGAAACCGGGCGAGCACGCGCACAACGTCGCCGACGCCGCCGAGCATGGCGTACGCCCCCGCCATCACGAGGATCACCGGGCGGCGGGGGGTGAGCTCGAACCGCCGCGTGAGCGCCTCGCGCTCGAGCGGCCGGAGGAACTTGCGCTCGATCGGCAGTCCCGTGACGAAGACCCGGTCCCCGGGGATGCCGCGGTCCACCAGGCCGTCCCGCACCGCGTCGGCCGGGACGCAGTAGCGTTCCACGCTCGGGTGGATCCACTGGCTGTGGGTCACGTAGTCGGTGATCACCGTGACGCACGGGACCGTGGTGCGCCCGAGGACCTTCAGGTCGGACATCGTCCCGGCCGGCGTACAGTGGACGCAGCAGACGACATCCGGACGCTTGGCGTCGAGGTACCTGTCCAGGCGCTCGAGCCCCATGCGGTTGATCGCGCGCTGGACGAGCGAGTCGGGCCTGATCTCGCCGGTCGCCCGGTAGAACATCCCATACATCCCCGGCGCCCGGCGGACGCTCTGGACATACGAGAACTTGGTCACGGCGTCGAACACCGGGTGCACGAACTGCGCGAAGTAGTCGACGATCTCCGCGCGCCCCCCGGTCCGAGACTCCCACTCGGCGGCAATCGCCTCGCCCACCCGAAGATGGCCGCCGCCGTAATTGCAGGAGAGGATCGAGAGAAGCATCCCGCTTACCGGCGTTCTGCGGCCATCTCCGCCTTGCGCGGAACGCCGACAAGCGCGGGTGGGTCCGGATGGATCACGGAGATCCTCCGGGGCAGCAGCGAGAGGTCGAAGGTCTGGGCCGGACCGAGGAGGCTTCCGTCCACCTGGGCCTCCCGGCGCTGGTCGAGGTGGATCCGGACCGCCGAGCACCGCTGAACGCTCAACTCGGGGACCGGGAGGCGCCGCAGCAGGCGGGTGGTTTTGCGGAACGACCGGGTGCGGAGCTCCTGCAGGAGGTAGAGGTCGAGGAGGCCGTCCGAGAGGCTCGGGGCGGGCAGGGCGAGCAGCCGCTCCCCGTACATTCGGCCGTTGGCCGCGACGATCATGATGGCCCGCCCGCTGAACACGCGTTCCCCGACCTGCACCTTGACCGGGAAGGGGTCGAACCCCGATGAGAGGAGGAGGAGGGCGGCCAGGTAGTAGACCGACCGGTTGCGGGCGAGCCGGTACCGCGCGCGGAGCATGTTGACCATCTTGATGACCTGGACGTCGTACCCCAGGCCGAAGATGTGGAGGAAGTACCGATTGTTGACCCGGCCGACGTCGACGGGGCACACTTGGCCGCGGAGAATGATCTCGACGGCTTTCTCCGGATCCTTGGGAATCCCCAGCGACCGGACGATCTCGTTTCCGGTCCCGCAGGGGATGATGCCGAGCGGCAGGTTCACGCCGCTGGTGAGGATGCCATTGACGACGCCGTTGAGGGTGCCGTCCCCGCCGATGACCGTGATCTGGTCGAACCCCGGCCGTCCGGCGCCGAGGAACTCGGTGAGGAGCGGAGCGGTGGCTTCTGCGGTCGGCGGAACGATCAGCTCGTATTGCCGGCCGGCGCGTTTGAAGGCGTTGGTGACAAGCGGGAGGGCATCGCGCGTGCGCCCACCGCCGGAGCGAAGGTTGGCCACGATCAAGGTCGCGGGCATCCCGTCACTCCTTCGCTGCCCCCTCGAGAACGGCGCTGTGGCTGGTCTGATGAGCGATCTTGACCGCCTTATTATCCTCTGAATGCGCTGATGTGTCAATTTTTAGCCGCGAACGTGCGATTGCATCGTTGCGCGCTTCCGCGCGACACCGGACGCGCCCAGAGGAATTCGGCGAGGGGTGTAGAAACGCGGAGGATCGTCGCACGCGGATCTTCATGCGCAGGAGGTGCGCGGTGGCGTACACGGGAGGCGCGTCTGAGTTCGGGGTCCGGCCGGTGGCGTTGGGCCGCCGCGGCATGGTGGCCTCGGCCAACCCGCTCGCCACCCAGGCGGGGATCCAGATGCTTGCCGCCGGAGGGACCGCCGTCGACGCGGCTGTGGCCGCGGCCGCCGCCATCACGGTGACCGAGCCCTACTTCTCCGGTCTCGGCGGGATCGGCATCGCGGTGCTCACCCTGCCGACGGGCGAGACGCGGACGCTGAACTTCATGGGACGCAGCCCGCGCGCCGCCCGGGCGGAGCTCTTCACGTCCAAGACCCAGGACCTGGGACCGATGGCGCCCATGGTGCCGGGGATCGTCGCCGGGTGGGCCCGGCTGCACGACGAGTTCGGCCGGTTGACGCGCGCGCAGGTGCTCGAGCCGGCGATCGAGCTCGCGGACCGCGGCATCCCCGTGACGGTATTCGATCACGAGAGAAATCTTCAGTCGGTCGACCGGCTCACCCCCCACCCCGACGCCGCGCGCACGTACCTTCGCGCCGGCCGGCCCTACAAGGCGGGCGAGGTGCTCCGCCAGCCTGGCCTTGCGGAGACGCTCCGGACGATGGTGGACGAGGGATGGATGACGTTCTACGAGGGGCGGATCGGCGAGACGATCGGCGCGTACCTTGCCGAGCATGGGGGGTTGATCGCTTCAGACGACCTGCGCGCGTATCCCGGAAGCATCAAGTGGGAGCCGCCGCTCACCGCCGCGTACCGTGGGTACGAGCTTCGCACCACGCCGCCTCCCAGCAGCGCGGTGCAGGTGCTCCAAACCCTGCGGATTCTCGAGGCGTTCGACCTGCCCAAGATGGAGCATCTCGGGGCGGAATACCTGGCCGTCGTGGCGGAAGCGATCCGGCTTGCGCGCATCGATGCCGCGGCCCACGTGGCGGATCCCCGGTTCGTGGAGGTGCCGCTCGCGTGGATGCTCAGCGACAAGCGGGTGCGCGAGCTTCGCGCCGAGGTCACCCGTCGCCTGGAGCCGTCCCGGGTCCGGGAGCGCGGCCGCACCGGCCGCAGCCCCCGGGCCGGTCGCGTGGGGCGCGCTCGGTCCGCCGGCCGGATCCGCCGTGCCCGTCCCGCCCGCGAGCGGTCGACCACCCACCTGGCGGCGGCGGATGCGACGGGGCTTGCGGTCAACATCACCCAGACCCTCGGATCCAGCTATGGGTCGGGGGTCGTCATCGGCCGCACCGGCATCGCGATGAACAACGGGCACCACTGGTGCACGCTGATTCCCGGGGACCGCAAGGAGATCGCCCGAATCCACGAGGCTCCGGTCGCCCCCACGCACTCCTATGGGATCGATCCCCTCGGCCCCGCGCATGCGGCCCGCGGCGGGCGGCTGGCGTTCATGATCGGCACCCCGGGGTCCTATGGGATCCCGCAGACGACCGCCCAGATGATCATCAACCTGATCGACTTTGGCCGGAACATCCAGGATGCGATCGCCGCCCCCCGATTCAGGTGGATGGACGATGTGGGCGATCCGTTCCCTCCGAAGGTCCTGCTGCTGGAAGGGCGCTTCCCTCCAGGGGTCCGGAGGGCGCTCGCAGCCCGCGGGTACCGCCTCGAGATCCTCGAGGACTGGTCGATGCGGGTCGGCGGGGGCCAAGGGATCGTGTTCCGCGAGGATCGGTGGATGATGGGCGGCGCCGACCCCCGGCGTAACGGTTACGCGGTGGGATGGTGAGGGCAGGTCCACCGGGCCGCAGCCACACACGGAGGAGGAGGGGCGTCGATGAGGGTCACGAACTGGGGACTGTTCCTGTTGGGGGTGTACCTGATCCTCGCTGGCCTGCCCTCGTTGGGCATGTATGGTTTGAGCCAGATCACCACGCTTCTCGGCGTCGTGGCGGGCGTGCTGCTCATCATGGACACCTCCCGTCGCTAGGCTTCCGCGGGCATCACCACGCAGGTGGTCTCACACGATTGGCGTTATGCTAGAATCGAGTGCGGTGCCGGCGTAGCTCAGCGGTAGAGCAGCTCATTCGTAATGAGCAGGTCATCGGTTCAAATCCGATCGCCGGCTCCATCGCCTAGCATCCTGATTGGATTTTGTTGTGCCATGGCGCCCGCCGTGAAACGCTACTCACTCTTGACCAAGATTCGTTTTACCTCCGCATCCGGGCTGTTGGCACCGAGGTCGGTGATCACAATCGTGATCTGCTGCAGCTGACCGAAGGAACTCCCACCGGTCCCAATGTAGAATGGGATCCAGCTCCCATACTCCCTAGTTTCATACTGGAATGAGTAGCTCGTTTCGAGCGGACTCTGCCCGCTAAAGAGACGGCTCACCTTTATGCTCAGAGTGCCTTTCCTCGGGGCGGAGGGCTTTATACCATAAAAAATCCAGATATTTTGCTCGCCGAACTTAAGAGATACCGGGGGTTCCGGGCCCGTCAGCTCCGAAACTTTCCACTTGCTGTCCGCCGCGTCGAAGATAGCGAACATGACTTGCCTGTCAGAGTTCGGATGGCTTTCGTCAGGTAAGATCGGGGGTTGCTCCGATGCGGCGCCCGGCAGATTGAGAGCGGCGAATACCAGCATCGTGAGGAGAATGACCCTCATGGCGAGGTACCCGTCCATCTTGAGAAACCAGGTGAAGCGATGCGGAAAGACCTGCTTGGTAAAGATGTCCGGCTCGAACATATCTATTCCCTCCCTTCGGCCAGATCCTCAGAACTGAAGGTTCCGTCTCATCGCGGTGGCAGCCAATCCTGCCTTGCCTACGCCGCCAAAGAATTCTGTATGCCCCAACCGCTCCAAGTTAGGACGAGGCCGCGCCCAACTCTGCGGTGTGGTCGCTGCGTGTCTCCTACGCGCTGTCTGCGTCCCCGTGCTAACCCGGCGGGCGCACGTGTTAGCGGCGGGGGAGCGGCCTCTCGCTGAGAATTGAAACACAAGGGCTGGCGAGTGTATCGCGTCGACTATCCCTCATGGGAGGTCGCCGTCATCGTCCTACCGCTCAAGATCTCGAAGCACGACGGTTGCCGCATTGCGGCCTGGCAGGCCGCTGACATACCCACCCGGATGGCTGCCGCTGCCGCAGAGATAGAGGTTCGCGACCGGCATCCGGTGGGCGCCGAACCCCGGGATCGGTCTGAGCGAGAAGAGCTGCTCGAGGGTCAAATCGCCGTGAAAGATGTTCCCGCCGGTGATGTTGAAGCGTGCCTCGATGTCCGGCGGCACCAGGACCATCCAATCGCGGATGACGTCCCGGATGTTGGGCGCGTGTTCGGCGAGCGTGTCAAAGACGTCCTCCACGAATGCCCGCCGCCGTTCGGGCGTCCAGGGTCCATCGGCAGGCTGGTACGGCACCCAATCGCCGTACAGGGTCATGGTGTGCTTGCCGGGTGGCGCCAGTCCGGGATCGGTGATCGACTGGAAATGGGCGATCACGTACGGCCGTCGGGGGACCCGGCCCGCCCGGGCGTCCCGATAGGCGGTCTCCAGGTAGTCGAGGCTCGGGGAGATCACGACGCCCCCGCGAAGGTAGGGCGTCTGGTCGCCGGGCGGCAGGGATCGGAAGCGCGGCAGCGCGTCCAGCGTGCAGTTGATCTTGTAGGAGCAACCGGTCGTTCGATAGCGACGAAGATCGCCGACCACGTCGGGGTCGAGGGCCCGCTCGCCGACGAGCCCCAGGAGCGTCTGCCTCGGGTCAGCGTTGGAGAGCACAATCCGGGCGGAAATTTCCTCCCCGCCGGCCAGCACGACGCCGGTCGTTACGCCCTCCCGGATGAGCACGTGCTCGACGGTGACGCCGGTCCGGATCTCCCCCCCATTCCGGCGGAGGATAGTGGCGAGCGCCTGGCTGAGCGCACCCATGCCGCCGCGGACGTATCCGAAACAGCCCACGCAGTCGTCCACGCGCGCCGCCAGGTGGTGGGCCTTCGAGTAGGCGGACCCGGGCGTCGAGGGCCCGACGAACGTCCCGACGGCGCCGCCGAAAGCGAGCACGCCCTTGACGGCCTCCGACTCGAAGTACGTCTCGACCAGATTCCGCGTCGTGCCCAGGATGAACCGGGCGAGCAACCGCTCGCCGTCGCGGCCCGAGAATGATCGCGCGAAGTCGGCCCACGTCCAGTTATCTGCTGGCCGCAGGAAGTGCTCGCGGAGGATCGCTCCCACCCGAGCGGCATCGGCCTCGAAGCGTGGCCAGGCCTCAGCGTCGCGCCGCGACAGCCGAGCGACATCGGCGACCGTCCTCTCGAGGTCCGGGTAGACGACCAGGTGCCGCCCGTCCGGGAAGACGCCGGTGAACTGCGGGTCCCGGACGTACGAGAAGAACCCCGCCTCCCGGAGGCCCAGTTCCCGCACGATTTCCGGTTGGAACATTCCGATCGTGTAGGACGCCACGTTGAGCCGGAAGCCTGGGAACAGTTCTTCCGTCACGCAGGCTCCACCGACCACATCCCGGCGCTCGAGAACCACGACGGACAGCCCCGCCTTGGCGAGATAGCACGCCGCCGTTAGCCCGTTGTGCCCGCCCCCCACGACGACCACGTCGTAGCGCTTCATCCCGACCTCCACGTTCTTAGGTGGCGTTTCTGTTCGCCCGGCTGGCATGCAGGGTGCTTCGGAGGCTCAGCGTAGCAGCATATCCTCTTGAGGCTCCCGCTCCATAGGGCTGGTCAAACACCATTGCGTCCAACCCTACCGGCTCGAGGCCGCTCGCCCCCAGCCATCGATGATCGGCAGCAGGCTGGGATCTTACTAACCCCTTTCAGACCCGCCGCATCGGCTTGATTGGAGACGCCAAAAATCAAAGAGCAGGGGCGTCTGCCGGACGCCCCTGTCGAAACTCTTGCCTGCCGCGAGGACTAGATGAGCCCACGCGCTTTCCACTTGGCAAAGATGGGCTTCATCTGTTGCTCCGCCCATTTGGCCGCGTCCTCGGGACTCATTCGATCCGTCGCCGCCAGCGCGAACATCTGCGGAAGGAGGGCGGTATCAAATACCTCGCCCTCGGGTCCGTTGGCATACCCTGGGAAGCCGACGTTCGTGCTCCAATCGACCGCCGTCGTCAGTTCCTTGTACCTATTGGGTTGTCCTAACTTGGCAGCCACCTGATCGTGCAGGACCTGTTCCTTCAAGTTGGAGACGGTGCCGGGGAAGGAGGGAAACTCGTAGAACTCGGAGCCAACGAAGGCCCGTTGCCAGTTGTTCGCGTAGTCA
>VBAO01000434.1 GCA_005883865.1 Candidatus Segetimicrobium genomatis | reverse complement strand
TTCAATCAGATGGTCTAGCGAGATCACCCTCTATCCGATCCACCTCCTTTCTTGGGTGCCTCGCTATCTGGGCACGCCGAAACCGGGTCAACTTCAGAGTTCCGAGTCGTTCATTGTTGGAATTGCCCGGCATCGAGTAATTCCTAAGCAGTTCTGCAAACGAGACCATGCGGCACCCTAGCAATTACGCACGCTGATACAGCGTGTGAGATTTCGGCAGTCTCCAGTGGCGTTCGTCGCCGTCCTAGAGTTGTCCAGTGTGGACGAGGTGTTGACACTTTTGT
>VBAO01000433.1 GCA_005883865.1 Candidatus Segetimicrobium genomatis | reverse complement strand
AGGTACGCCTGCAGGTCGTGCTCCAGTTGCGCGATGCTCCGGTAGTACGTCCGGCGAAAGGCCACGCGCCACAACTCGGTCAGGATCGTTCCCTGCAAGCGCTTGACGAAGCCGTTCGTCCAGGCGTGGCGCGGGCGGGTGCGCCGGTGGCTGATGCCGAGCTCCCGACAGGCCGCGCCAAACCCCGCCTGCCACTCGGGGCCCCCGTCGGTCAGTACTGCCTGGATCCGGTGCCCGGCTCGCGCGTACGCCGGCACCAACTGCCCGCGCAGGAACTGGATCGCCGCCTGTTGGGTGACCCGCGGGACCAGGGTGGCGATCCCATAGGAGCAGGCCGCATCGCACGCCGTCAGCTGCCAGACCTTGCCGACCCCCTTGAGCTTCCCGATGTAGAAGGCGTCGAGGCAGACCAGATCGCCCGGGCGCTGGGCCTCCACGTGCGGCCGCACCAGGCGCCGGCGGGTGCGCTCGGTCAGCAGGCCGTCGGTGGCCGCGTGGGCCTCCAGGCGCGTCAGGCGCTCCCAGCGGGTCTGCAAGCCGTGCCGCCGGAAGATCGCGTAGACGCTCGAGGCGCTGATGCGCCAGCCACCCCACAGAGGCTGGCGCAATTGCAGGGCGAGGCGGGCCTGTCCATGCGTCGGCCACAACAGCGCGTAGGCCAAGACCGCATGCTCGAGTGCGGGGATCGCTTGCCGGGGCCAGCGGGTCGGCCGCGTCGGCCGGGGGCGCAGCCCCTCGGCGCCATAGCGCAGATACCGCTGGAGCCACCGGTAGAAGAGTGTCCGAGAGATGCCGGCCTCCTGGGTCACACTGCCGAGCAGGGCGGCGCGTTGCAAGATCGCCAGGCGATGACGGCGAACACTGTCATCGAGGGTCATGCTGCTCCTCCTCCCCCTTCCGAAGCTGGTCAGGCCTCGGTTGGAGGATTCGGAGGCAGGGGTGTGACCCTCTTCTCATGAGGAGGCCTCCATCAGTGTCAACACTACATCCAATCAGGACAGACTAGGATCCCCCTGAAACATCAGGGGGATCCGCTTCTCGAGCACGCGTTGCTTGAACATCTTTTCCAACACAGCCTTCACCTCTTCATCGAGAACCGCAAGCAGTGATCGGTGGAAAGAATGTCTATCCGGTGAAGATCCAACAACTCCACCCATCTGTCTCCATCCTCTAGCGCCCAGAGGAGGTCAATCTCGGCGCTCTTGAGCTGGCACATCAGAAGATGATTAGAAGGGTCTTCTTGGAGGGATGGCTCGTCCAGTCTCCACTAGACGGAGCATTTCCTCCCCGGCAAGCTGGCCCTTGTGACATCCCTCCTCGGTGGGCGCTCGGATTTTCCGTCCAATTCCTGCTCATTTACTCTCAGCTTAAGCGAATCGACTAACACTAACTTCGTCTGATTTCCCTTATATCGAGTGACACTATACTGATCTTATCCAATTCTTGAGCGACGATGCAATACGCGAACAAACGCCCGGGTCTTTTGTGAGGTAGGGGTTAGGATCGGCCTTGAGCACCGTTCTAAAGAGACAGAATTCTTGTCTCTTGGGCTACGGCATCCCCACCGCCATCTACACTGATCGCCATACCCTCTTCCAGCCCCAGCGCCGCACGCTCTCCCTGGCCGAGCAGCTCCGCGGCCACCGGGACCGTACCCAACTCAGCCGCGCCTTCCACGAACTCGGCATCCGCTGGATCCCGGCCCACTCCCCGCAAGCCACGGATGAAATTGTCAAGCCCCCCGGCTAGCACCGGGGGAGAGTGCGAGGTACGATACCAGTGGACGCGGGTGACCCCCGACCGAAGAGCGGAGTCAGGGGATGAAAGCTCCGCCGCGCTGGTTGGTGCTTCGGCGCCTTGGAGTCGCTTCCCCATTGGTGGCACCCGCGTCCTGTTGCGGTTGCCGAGGCTGCCAATTGCGCGTCAGCTCGGTGTATGCCCGTTCGGCTTGTAGGCAGATATCCAGCTCGCGCTGTCGGACCGTCTTAAGATTGTAGGCGTACCCGATTCCCCGCTTTCCGAACTTCGCAGGTTGCCCCGCGTCCAGTTCCAGGGTGCGGTACTTCCTGCCAACCAAGGAAGGCCGGACAAACGCATAATCCTTGTCTTCGGTGAGCAGGTGCCAAGCTACGACCAAGATCTTGCGGGCTGTGGCCACGGCAGCGATTTGTGGACCGCGCCGTGCTCGCACACGCTGGTAAAAGCCGCGCAACGGGCCGGGACTCTTGATCGCAGCCCAGGCCGCCTCCACGAGGACGGCGCGCGCATGGGCGCGGCCGCGTTTCGTGATCGCGCCATACCGAGCGGTGTGAGAACCGGATTGTCGGACGCGGGGATCCAGCCCGAAGTAGCCGACCAGTTTGGTCGGTGACCGGAAGCGATGAATGTCGCCGATGACGGCTACGAGCGTCAAGGCCGTCACCGCATCGATCCCGGGGATCGTGATGAGCCGGTGAACGAAGGGGCGCTCTAACGCGAGCGCGGCAAGCGTTTGCCCTACTTGCACGAGCTCCACACGCAGCGACTCGACCTGCCGAAGCGTCGCCAGCACGATCTCTTGCTCATGGGCGGGGAGCTGTGGCAGTGCGTGCTCCATAAGCCACTGAAGCCCCGCCTTGCCGAAGATGTCGGTTCGCGGACATCCTGGGACGAGATTGCGATGCAACACGCCATGAATCCGATTCTTGAGCCGCGTGTGGTGCCGGACCAGACGCACGCGATAAGCCACGCGCTGCCTCAGCGCCTGCGTATCTGCATCGGGCACCCACACTTCAGGCAACCAGCCGCCGGCGAGGAGTCGGACGAGCACCTCCGCGTCGATCTTGTCGGTCTTGATCTTGGCGTCTGCAATGGCGCGCGTTTGAAGGGGATTCGAGACAACGATACGACCAGCGTGCTGCTTTAAAACCTGGACGATGGCGTACGTGTTACCAGTGGCCTCAAGGACGACGTGGTCGTCACTGCCAAGCGTCCGTGCGAAGGCACGAAGAGCCTCGGGTGTGGTAGGGATCCGCCCGAGGTGGGTCAGACATCCGCCTTCGAGCACCGCTACCTGCGTGAACTCGCGATGCACATCTAGCCCGAAAAATCTCGTAGGCATCCCTCCCTTGGGTGATCGCTATTTGGGAGGCAGGCGGGCAACACGACACCAACGGATTCGCGCTCGCAGCGCAACTGGGCCGGTCGCAGGGGCGGCCAACTAAAGGCTCGGGTGCGCAACCCAACGCCTGATCGACGGCCTGCCCGTCCTGCGTGCTCCCGGGTGCCCCTCACCCAGATGGTCTCACCATACCACCGCTACGCTAATGTGTCCGCGGACGGGAGAAGCACCCGACAATTTCATACCTCATAAAGGTCGCATCGAACGCCTCTTTGGCACCTTCCAGGATCGCCTCGTCAGCGAACTCCGCCTCCAG
>VBAO01000455.1:3594-4537 GCA_005883865.1 Candidatus Segetimicrobium genomatis | reverse complement strand
CGTTCGCTAGGATCGCGCGGGAGGTGGACCGTGACGCGTGATGAGGCCTGGACCCTGTTATGCGAACACACGAAGTCCGAGAGCCTGCGCAAGCACGGCCTCGCCGTGGAGGCCGCGATGCGGCGCTTCGCCAGACAGAACGGAGACAACGAGGAGACCTGGGCGATCACCGGCTTGCTGCATGACTTCGACTACGAGCGAGATCCCGAGGGACATCCGCAGAACGGCAAGGCGATCCTCGAACAGGCAGGCGTCCCCGGACCGATCGTGCATGCGATACAGAGCCACGGCGACCACACCGGCGTGCCGCGCGTGACGGCGATGGAAAAGACCCTGTACGCCGTCGACGAGCTCACCGGATTCGTCATCGCGGTCGCGCTCGTGCGCCCGTCGAAGGCCATCCGAGACGTCGAGGCGTCGTCAGTGAAGAAGAAGATGAAGGACAAGGCGTTCGCGAGGGGGGTCCGCCGGGAGGACATCGAGCGGGGCGCGGCCGGGTTGGGGGTGCCGCTGGAGGAGCATATCGCCGCCGTGATCGCGGCCCTCCAGGGGATCGCCCCCCAGTTGGGGCTCGACGGCGGTCCGCGGTAGCCTGGCGGTCCGCGCGCGGACTCAGAGGAGGTCAGAGTCGATGGGTACGATTCGAGAAAAGGGAACAGGAGGCGCGTCGATGGCAGACGTCGGGACAGTCAAGCTCAAGCGGGGTCTGGCACAGATGCTCAAGGGCGGGGTCATCATGGACGTCACCACCGCCGAGCAGGCAAAGATCGCGGAGGACGCCGGCGCGTGTGCGGTCATGGCCCTGGAGCGCGTCCCGGCCGACATTCGCGCCGAGGGCGGCGTCGCCCGCATGGCCGACCCGCTCAAGATCAAGGAGATCATGGAGGCGGTCACGATCCCGGTGATGGCCAAAGCGCGGATTGGGCACTTCGTCGAGGCGCAG
>VBAO01000455.1:0-3574 GCA_005883865.1 Candidatus Segetimicrobium genomatis | reverse complement strand
CCTGTTCAAGGTCCCGTTCGTGTGCGGCTGCCGCGACCTGGGAGAGGCCCTGCGCCGGATCGGCGAAGGGGCGGCGATGATTCGCACCAAGGGCGAGGCCGGCACGGGAAACGTCGTCGAAGCGGTGCGCCACATGCGGTCCGTGATGGACGGGATTCGCGTGCTCCAGGCGACGCCGGAAGAGGAGCTGATGACGGCGGCCAAGGAGTTGGGCGCCCCCTACGAGCTCGTCCTGGAGACGCGGTCGCTGGGGCGCCTGCCCGTCGTCAACTTCTCCGCGGGGGGGCTCGCCACCCCGGCGGACGCCGCGATGATGATGCAGCTCGGCTGCGATGGGAACTTCGTCGGCTCCGGCATCTTCAAGGCCAAGGACCCGGCCAGGCGCGCCAAGGCCATCGTCGAGGCGACCACGCACTATAACGATCCGGACGTGGTCGCGCGGGTCTCCGAGGGCATCGGCGAGGCGATGCGGGGCCTCGATATCCGAAAGCTGCCCGAGGGCGAACTGCTGCAAACTCGAGGAGTGTAGCCGGGTCGTGAAGATCGGGGTGCTGGCGGTCCAGGGTGATGTGATCGAGCACCGCGCCATCCTCCGCCGTCTCGGCGTGGCGGACGTGGAGGTCCGGCTTCCAGGCGATCTCGCCGGAGTGGACGGGCTCATCCTTCCCGGGGGCGAGTCCACGACGATCGGCAAGCTGATGGTCCGGTACGGCCTGGATCGCGCGATCCCCGAGCAGGTCAGGCGGGGCATGGCCCTCTACGGAACGTGCGCGGGCATGATTCTCATGGCCCGACGGGCGGCCGGCGGGGAGCCCCCGATGCTCCGCCTGATGGACATTACCGTGATCCGAAACGCCTATGGGCGTCAGGTCGACTCCTTCGAGACCGACCTGGACGTCCCCGTGTTCGGGCCCCCGCCGCTGCGCGCGGTGTTCATCCGGGCGCCTGTGATGGACCAGGCGGGCCCCGGCGTCGAGGTGCTGGCGTCCCTGGACGGGCGGCCCGTGCTGGCGCGCGAGGGGCGCCTGCTGGTCTCGTCGTTTCATCCCGAGCTGGCCCCCGACGACCGGGTGCACCGGTATTTTCTCGACGTGATCCGGGCGGACACATGAGCCCCGAGGCGCGGACGCGCCACCCCTACTACATGTACGACGCGATGCAGGGGCAGCCCGATGCGTTCGCCCGGATGGTGCAGCTCCACGACGGCGCGCTGGAGGCGCTTGCGGCGCGCATCGCGTCGGCCACGCGCGTGTTCCTGGTCGGGACCGGCACCTCCCACCACGCCGCGCTGGTCGGCGAGCACATGTTGCGCGCGTACGGGGGCGACGTGGCGGTGCACGCGTATCCCGCGTTCGACTTCGCGCTGTATGGGCCGCCGCTGGGCGCCCGCGACTGGGTGATCGGGATCAGCCACCGGGGGAACAAGAACTACACCGTGCAGTCGCTCGCGCGCGCGCGCGCCGCGGGGTGCTCGACCGCGCTTGTGACGGGCGAGGGGAATCCCGACGGACGCGCGGAGGCCGACGCCGTCTTTCACACGGTGCCGCAGGAACGGTCCTCGACCCACACCATCAGCTACATCGCGGCGATCGCCGTGCTGGCGACGCTGGCGGGCCACCTCGGCCACCGCCGCACCGGGGCCCGGCTCCTTCCGAAGCGGGTGCTGTCCGACGAGGTGCCGGCGGCTCTGCGGGAGGCGCTCACCCGGGAGGCCGACGCCGCATCGTGGGCCCGGACCCACGTCGGCCGCCGGCGCATCTGGCTCACGGGGGGCGGGCCGAGCGCCGTGACCGCCCCCGAGATTGCGCTCAAGATCAAGGAGGCCGCGTATCTCGGGGCGGAGGGCATGCCGATCGAAACCTTCATGCACGGGCCGTTCCAGTGCACGGAGCCGGAAGATCTGTTTGTCCTGATCGCCCCGGCGGGGGCGGCGCAGGGGCGCGTGGCCGAGATCGGTGGGATGGCCGGCGAGATCGGGGGGGTGGTGTGCCGTCCCGCCGGTTCCGGAGCCGTTCACCGCACTGACCTGTCTTGTGCCGCTCCAGCTCTTCGCGTACCACCTCGCGCTCGTTCGCGGGACGAACCCCGACGGGTTTCGCCTCGACGATCCACGGTTCGCCAAGGCGCGCGCTCGGATCCAGCTGTAGGTGCGGGGTGGGGCGTCCGCTGACGATCGCCGGAACCGGAGACTCGCTCATCACGATGCACGTGGCGCACTCCCGGGATCCGGGCTTCCGGGCGCTGGTCGAGGTCCTCCGCGGGGCGGACGTGCGATTCACCAACCTCGAGGTCACGCTCCACGAGTTTCGGGGATCCCCCCAGGCCGCGAGCGGCGGCAGCTACGTCGCCGCTTCCCCCGGCCTCATCGACGACCTCAAGACGATGTCGTTCAACCTCTACGCCGCCGCGAACAATCACACGATGGACTGGGGGGAAGGGGGACTGCTCGCCACGATGGAGACCCTGGACCGGGCGGGCGCCGTCTACGCGGGGATCTCCTCGAGACCGACGCCGGGCGGGTCGCGCTCATCGCGGCGACGAGCACGTTTCCCTCGCACGCGATGGCCGGAGACCAGCGGCCGGACTGCCAGGGCCGGCCGGGGGTCAATCCGCTCCGGTTCCAGGAGACCATCACGGTCGATCCGGCGACGCTCTCGCATCTCCGGGAGATCCACGACCGGCTCCACCTAGGCGCGGTCCGCGACCTGAGCGTTCGGTTGGGCTTCGAGAAGCCGGATCCCCCGGGGATTGCGACCCTCTTCAGCCGCCGGTTTCGCGAGGGAACGCCGGAAGGGCTGGGGAGCGAGCCCCACGTCGGGGATCTGGCGGGGAACCTGGCCTGGATCCGGGACGCACGGCGGCAGGCCGATTGGGTCGTCGTGAGCCTCCACGCCCACGAGATGCTCCGGGGCGATCGGGAGCAGCCTGCGGAGTTCATCCCCGCGTTCTGCCGCCGGGCCGTCGAGGCGGGCGCGGATATCGTGCTGGGGCACGGGCCGCACCTGCTCCGGGGCATCGAAGTGTATCGCGGTAAGCCGATCTTCTACAGCCTGGGCAACTTCATCTTCCAGAACGAAACGCTTCTCAAGCAGCCCCATGACTTCTACGAACGGTTGGGCCTGCCGCCGTCCTCGACGCCCGCGGACCTCTTCGACGCCCGCGCCGCGCGGGGCGGGTTCGCCGCTGATCCGCTGTACTGGGAGTCGGTGGTGCCGCTCTGCCGCTTTGCCGGAAGCGACCTCGAGGAGATCCTCCTCTATCCCGTCACGCTTGGGCACGGGCTCGGGCGGCCCCAGCGGGGGGCGCCGGGACGGGCCGCGGAGACGGCCGGCCGCGCCATCGTCGAGCGTCTCGGTCGCCTGTCGCCGACGCTCAGCATCGAATGGCAGCGGGACGGATTTGGGGTGGTCAGCGGGTTCTGACGTCGCGCAGCCCGCCGGCCCCCCTCACCGGAACGCCCCCACCGCGGCCCCCCAGATGAGAAGCGCTCCGAGCGCAATCCGATACCAGACGAAGATCCAGCTGGTGTGTTCTTTGAGGTAGCGCACGAGTGCCCACAGTGCGAGATACGCCG
>VBAO01000143.1 GCA_005883865.1 Candidatus Segetimicrobium genomatis | reverse complement strand
ACCGTGCCGCCGGCGCACAGCCAGGCCGCGGCCCCCAACCCGGCGAAGGTGGCCGAGCTCAGGATGGCCCTGCGCGATCTCTACCTGAACCACATTGTCTGGGTCAGGGCGCTGGTTGTCGCAACGAGGCTGGGCGACAAGGGAGCCGCAGGGGAAGCCGACGAGTACGGCCTCAAGAACGCGAAAGCCATCGGTCAATCGATCGCCCCCATCTACGGGCAGGCGGCGGCCGACAAGTTCACCACGCTCTTCGTCGGCCACTACGCGGCCGTCAAGGGCTACATGGCCGCCGCGTTTGCGAACAACTTCAAGGGCAACCCCGCGCTCAAAAAGGCCGCCGTCGACCGGCTGGTGAAAAACGCCGACGACATCGCGGTGTTCGTGAGCTCCGCCAACCCGAACCTCCCGAAGGCGACCGTATACGGGCTCCTGCTGACGCACGGCCAGCAGCATCTCATGGCCATCGATGCCGCCGCCAAGAAGGATTGGGCTGGGGAGGCGGATATGTGGGACCCGATGGTCAAGCACATCTACACGATCAGCGACGCCCTGGCCGGCGGCATCGCGAAGCAGTTCCCGGACAAGTTCCAGTAACCGGCGGACCTTCGTCCAGCCGCAGGGCGCGCGAAGGCTCCTACGGCGCCTCCTGTGAAGAGGAGTGTGCTCCCCGGCGGCGGATGAAGAGGACGGCGACAGCCACGCCGAGGATCAGCGCCACGGGCGTCGCCCCATACAGGATCATCGCCACGCCGCCGGGGCGGGGTTCGGCCAGGACGCTTTCTCCGAACTGGGCGATGAAGTACCGGAGGATCTGATCCCGGGTCTCCCCCGCCTGCAGCCTCTGCCGGATGATCGTCCGCATCTCCCGGGCGAGGGCGGAGTCGCTCTCCGCCACCGTCTGCCCGGCGCACACCGGGCACATGAGCTGCCCGGCGATCGCATACACTTGATCGTCAAGGGTCGCGGCCGCGGCCGCTCCGGCGAGCACCATCCACGCCAGGAGGAGCGCCCCCGCGCGCCGGGCCGTCCGCCGGCAGCCCTCAGCGCCGAGGGCCACGCCGCCGCCCCTGGCCGGCCGCCGCATTCCCCAGGCGCTTCAGCACCAGGGCATACCCATCGGCGCCGTAGGTGAGAAACCGCCGGACCCGGCTGATCGTGGCCGACGATGCCCCCGTTCGGGAAGCGATTTTCTCGTAGGTCAGTCCCTGGTCCAGCATCCTGGCCACCGCGAAGCGCTGGGCCAGGGCCTTGACCTCGCCGATGGTACACAGATCCTCGAAGAAGCGGTAACACTCTTCGACGGTGCGGAGCCGCAGGACCGCCCGGAAGAGGTCGTCGGCGAACGGATCACGGAGTTTCGGGTTGACCACCGGAACCGCCCCCCGACGTCGCACTCAGTGGAGGCGGGCGAGGACGGCGTCGGCCATGGCCGCCGTGCCGAGCGCGGGGCCCTTGCCGGCGAGGTCGGCCGTCCGGCATCCATCCTGCAACGCGCGATGGACGGCCGCCTCGATCGCGGCGGCGGCCGGCTCGTGGTCGAGCCCATAACGGAGCAGCAACGCCCCGGTCAAGATCGCCGCGAGGGGGTTGGCGATGCCCTTGCCGGCGATGTCGGGGGCGGTGCCGTGCACGGGCTCGAACAACCCCGGGGGCTGCTCCCCCAGGCTGGCCGACGGCATGAGCCCGAGCGACCCGATCACCCCCGCGGCTTCGTCGCTGAGGATGTCGCCGAACATGTTGTCGGTGACGATGACGTCGAACTGCCGGGGGTTGGTGACGAGTTGGAGGGCGCAGTTGTCCACCAGCATGTGGTCGAGCGTCACGCCGGGCGTTTCCCGGCCGACCTCCGTCGCCACCTCGCGCCACAGCCTGGAGGTTTCGAGGACGTTGGCCTTGTCCACCGAGGTGACCTTGTGGCGGGGCCGGCCGCGGGCGATCTCGCACGCTTTGCGCACGACCCGGCGAATCTCGGCGGCGGAGTACGGCAGGGTATCCACCGCCGCGGTCTCCTGTCCCCGCCCGGTGCGGCTCTGCGCCCCGAAGTACAAGCCCCCGGTCAGCTCTCGCACGATGAGGAGGTCGGTCCCCTCCGCGACCTCGCGCCTAAGCGGGGAGGCGGTCAGGAGCGGCGACGACACCGTGGCCGGGCGGAGGTTCGCGTACAGGCCGAAGGTCTTCCGGAGGGTGAACAGCGCCTGCTCGGGTCTGCGCTCCCGCGGGAGCGCATCCCACTTGGGGCCGCCGCAGGCTCCGAGCAGGATGGCCTCGGACCGCCGGCACAGCGCCAGCGTCTGCTCGGGAATGGGATGGCCCGTCGCGTCGATCGCCGCGCCCCCGACCAGCCCCTCCTCGAACTCCAGTCCGAGTTCGTACCGCCGGTCGACTGCGCTCAGCACCCGCACGGCTTCGGCGATCACTTCTCGGCCGATGCCGTCGCCCGGCATGACGGCGATCCGCCGGGCGCGCCCGGCGCCCATCAGCGCGCCCCCACGCGGCTCCGCAGCAGCACGTACTCCAGGCTATCGACCAGCGCCTGCCAGGAGGCCTCCACGACGTTCTCGGACACCCCGACGGTCCCCCACGTCCGGGAGCCGTCCGTCGATTGGATCAGCACCCGCACCTTGGCGGCCGTCGCGGCATCGGCGTTCAGGACCCGGACCTTGTAGTCCACCAGGCGCACCTGGCGGATCTCCGGGTAAAAGCGCTCGAGCGCCTTGCGCAGCGCCTGGTCCAACGCGTGCACCGGCCCGTTTCCCACCGACGCGGTGTGCTCTTCCTGGCCGTCCACCGCCAGGCGGATGCTGGCCTCGGCGGTCTCGCCCCGCGGGCCCTTTTCGACCATCACCCGGAGCCCCTTGAGCGTGAACGCGGGGCGATGCTGATTCAACGTCCTCCGCACCAGCAGCTCGAACGATGCCTCCGCGCCCTCGAACTGGAACCCCGCGTGCTCGTGGGATTTCAACTGCGACAGGATCTCCCGAACCTCCGGGCTGTCCTTGCCGAGGTCGAGCCCCATCTCCGCGGCCTTGTAGCGCACGTTGGCCCGGCCGGACAGGTCGCTGATCACCACGCGGCGCTCGTTCCCGACCGTCTCCGGGGGGATGTGCTCATAGGTGGGGGGGTGGGCCATGACGGCGCTGACATGAATCCCCGCTTTATGCGCGAACGCGTTCTCCCCGACGAACGGCTGGTACTCGTCCGGCGCCATGTTCGCCAGTTCGCTCACGAACCGCGAGAGCGCGCCCAACCGCGGGAGCGAGGCGGCGGGCACACAGTCGCATCCAAACTTCAGCTGCAGGTTTGGAATGATCGAGATCAGGTTGGCGTTCCCGCACCGCTCCCCGATGCCGTTGATGGTCCCCTGGACGTGGACGGCCCCCGCCTCGACGGCGACCAGGGTGTTGGCGACGGCGAGTTCGCCGTCGTTATGGGTGTGGATGCCGAGCGGGCCCTCGATCGCGCCCCGGGCCGCTTCCACCCCGCCCCGGATCTCCCGCGGCAGACAGCCCCCATTCGTGTCGCACAGGACGACGACATCCGCTCCACCCCGACGGGCGGCGGCCAGGGTCGCCAGCGCGTACTCCGGGCTGGCCTTCCACCCATCGAAGTAATGCTCGGCATCGTACACCACTTCGATGCGGCGGGCCTTGAGGTATCCGACCGACTCCTCGATCATCCGGAGGTTTTCGTCGAGCGAGGTCCGCAGCGCTTCCCGGACATGCAGGTCCCACGATTTCCCGACCAGCGTGCCGGCCGGCGTGCCGGCCGCCAGAATCATCTGGAGGTTCTCATCGCGGTCCGCGGGGACCCCGGCGCGACGTGTGCTTCCGAATGCCGTGATCCGGGCGTGCCTCCAGTGCCGGCTGCGGGCCTGCTCGAAGAACTCCAGGTCTTTCGGGTTGCTGCCGGGCCATCCGCCTTCGATGTAATCGATGCCGAACTCGTCCAATCGCTCGGCGATACGGAGCTTGTCCTGCGCCGACAGGGTGATCCCGGCGCCCTGCGTGCCGTCTCGAAGCGTGGTGTCGTAGACGGCGACGTGTCCCCTAGCCATAGACGTTCGTCATCCAGTGCTGGCGCTCATGGATGAGCTTATTGACCGCGGCGAGGTACGCCTTCGCGCTCGCTTCCAGGACGTCGGTGCTCGTCCCGCGTCCGATGAACAGCCCGTCCCCGTCGCGCACTTTGACCGTCGCTTCCGCGACCGCGTCGGTCCCGCCCGTGACGGCCTTGATGGCAAAGTTGGCAAGGGACGCGCTCAACCCGACGATCTTGTTGATCGCGTTGTACATCGCATCCACCGGGCCGTCGCCGGTGGCCTCCTGGGTGAACTGGTCCCGCCCGCGCACGAGGGTAATCGAGGCGGTGGGCGACAGCGTGCTGCCGGTCGAGACGTGGAACGCCTTCAGTTCGTACGTCTCCGAGGTCACTCGCGTCTCCCCTCCGGCCAGGGCCAGGATGTCGTCGACCGTGACCTGCTTCTTCTTGTCGCACAGGGCCTTGAACTCCTCAAACGCACGCTGGAGCTCCGCATCCGGCAGGCGCACCCCGTTCTGGTCCAGGAGGTTCTTGAAGGCATGGCGCCCCGAGTGTTTGCCCAGCACCAATTTGTTGCTCGGGATGCCGATCGTCTCCGGCGTCATGATTTCGTAGGTCTCGCGGTTGGCGAGGACCCCGTGCTGGTGAATGCCCGCTTCGTGGGCAAAGGCGTTGTCCCCGACGACCGCTTTGTTGGGCTGGACGGGAATCCCGGTGATCGCGCTGATGAGGCGGCTGGTGCGGTAGATCTTCGCGGTGTCGAGCCCCGTGTCGTGCTTGTAGCGGTTCCGGCGAGTGTGGAGCGCCATCACGACCTCCTCGAGCGAGGCGTTCCCGGCCCGCTCGCCGATCCCGTTGATCGTGCATTCGACCTGCCGCGCCCCCGCCTGAATGGCGGCGAGCGTGTTGGCGACCGCGAGGCCAAGGTCGTCGTGGCAGTGGACGCTCCAGATCACCTTGTCGCTGTTGGGAATTCGCTCGATAAGCGACCGAATGAGGGCGGCATACTCCTCGGGGGTGGCGTACCCCACGGTGTCGGGGACGTTGATCGTGGTCGCGCCGGCCGCGATCGCCCCCTCGAACACCCGGCACAGGAACTCGAAGTCCGACCGGCTCGCGTCCTCGGCGGAGAACTCGACGTCGTCCACGAACCTCCGCGCATACCGCACCGATTCCACCGAGGCCTCATAGACCTGGGCGGGTGTCAAGCGGAGTTTGTGCTCCATGTGGATCGGCGAGGTGGCGATGAACGTGTGGATCCGCGGCCGCGCGGCCTCGCGCACGCCTTCGATCGCCGCGTCAATGTCCGCCCGGTTGGCCCGGGCGAGCCCGGCGATCGTCACCTCCCGGATCTCCCGGGCGATCAGCCGGACCCCTTCGAGGTCCCCCTTGCTGCTGATCGGGAACCCCGCCTCGATCACGTCGACCCGAAGCGCCTCGAGCGCGCGGGCGACCTCGAGTTTCTCCTCCGTGTTCATCGTGAACCCGGGGGACTGCTCCCCATCGCGCAGGGTGGTATCGAAGATCCGGATGCGGTCTCCCATGGCTCCGTCCTCCGCCCTCATCGCTTCGTTTTTGCTTCGGCCTTGGCTTCGCCCTTGGCCTCGGCCTTCTTCGCCCCCGGCCGCTGGGCACCCGCGTCCCGTTGCAGCCAGGGCATCATCGCCCGCAGATGGCGCCCGATCTCCTCGATGGGATGGTCCCCTTCCTGCCGGTACCGGGCGTTGAACACCGGGCGCCCGGCCTGGTTCTCCAGGATCCACTCCTTCGCGAACTCCCCACTCTGGATCTCGGCGAGGATGCGACGCATCTCGGCGCGGGTCGACTCGGTGATGATCCGCTTCCCTCGGGTGAAGTCGCCGAACTTGGCCGTGTTGCTCACCGAGTACCGCATCAGGCCCAGCCCGCCCTCGTAGATCAGGTCCACGATCAGCTTCATTTCGTGCAGGCACTCGAAGTAGGCGATCTCCGGGGCGTACCCCGCCTCGACCAGGGTCTCGTAGCCTGCCTTGATCAGTTCGGAGACCCCCCCGCACAGCACGGTCTGCTCCCCGAACAGGTCGCTCTCGGTCTCCTCCCGGAACGTGGTCTCGATCACGCCCGCGCGCAGGCTCCCGATGCCGTGGGCGTAGGCGAGCGCGATCGCTTTGGCCTTTTCGGTGAAGTCCTGATGGATCGCCAGCAGCGACGGCACGCCCTTGCCGTCGACGTACATCCGCCGCAGCAGGTGCCCGGGGCTCTTTGGCGCGATCATGAACACGTCGACGTCCGGAGACGGCACGATCTGGTGGAAGTGGATGCTGAAGCCGTGGGAGACCCCGAGGGCCTTGCCGCGGCTCAGCTGCGGCTGGATCTCCTCGCGGTACACCTTGGCCTGGATCTCGTCAGGGATCAGGATCTGGATGATGTCCGCTGCGCCCGCGGCCTCCGCGACGGTGGCGACCTCGAGCCCGTCGCCCTGCGCCAGCTCCCACGAACGGCTTCCTTTGTACAGGCCGACGGTGACGGCGACCCCGCTGTCCCGAAGGTTCTGCGCCTGCGCGTGCCCCTGGCTGCCGTAGCCGATGACGGCCACGCGCTTGCCGCGGAGGATGTTGAGATTGGCGTCCTGCTCGTAGTACACTTTCGCCGGCATCTATGCGCGCCTCCTCACGTGGGCTGGGCGCCCCGGACCAAGGTGACCTGGCCGGTCCGCACCATCTCCCGAATTCCGTATTTTTGCACAAGCGACAGGATCGCGTCGATCTTGTCCGAGCGCCCCGTCACCTCCAGCGTCATCGTCTTCTCGGTCAGGTCGACGACGTTGGCCCGGAACACGTTGCAGATCTCCATGATCTCCATCCGCGTCGCCGGGGTGGCGTTGAGCTTGATCAACGCCAACTCGCGGTCGACGGTGCTGAAGCCCGTGACGTCGTTCACCTTGATGACTTCGATGAGCTTGTTGAGCTGCTTGATGATCTGCTCGAGGATCTCGGGCTCGCCTTCGACGGCGATGATCATCCGCGAGACCGTGGGCTGCTCGGTCACGCCCACCGCGAGGCTGTGGATGTTGTAGCCGCGGCGCCGGAAGAGCCCGGCGACCTTCATCAGGACGCCGGGGGTGTTGTCTACGAGCACCGAAATGGTGTGCTTCATCCCCTTCCGCGCGTCCCCGCGCGTCCCCGTCGACAGCTCCACAGCGGGCATGCTCATCCTCGCTCGACGATCATCTCCTTGATGGACTGGCCGGAGGGGATCATGGGATAGCAGTTCTCCTCCGGATCGCAGTGGAAATCCACGAGGCACGGCCGATCGGTGACCTGCAGCGACCGCTCGATCGCCGGGACGACCTCCTCCGGCCGTCGGGCGGTGATGCCGACCGCGCCGAACGCCTCCGCCAATTTGGCGAAGTCGGGATTCCGCAGCCACACGTGGGAGTACCGCTCCCGGTAGAACAACTGCTGCCACTGCCGGACCATGCCCAGCGACTTGTTGTTGATGATGTAGATCTTGATCGGCAGCCCCCACTCCACCGCGGAGGCGAGATCCTGCATCGTCATCTGGAACCCGCCGTCCCCGACGATCGCACAGACCAGGGCGTCCGGCCGTCCCATCTGCGCCCCGATCGCGGCCGGGAACCCGAATCCCATCGCGCCCAATCCACCGGACGTGACCCAGGTGCGGGGCTGCGTGGTCAGGTAGAACTGGGCGGCCCACATCTGATGCTGCCCGACGTCGGTCGCGACGATGCCTGGCGGTATCGAAGCGGGTAGCGCTCCTTCCACTCGGCGATCTGCCGGTGCCACGGCTCACAGTTGAGCGGCGGGAGCTGGGAGGCGAGCACCCGCAACGCCTCGCGCGCGTCGCCCACGATCGGCACGTGGGCCGGCTTGTTCTTGCCGATCTCCGCGGGGTCGATGTCGATGTGAATGAACTTGGCGTGGGGCGCGAAATCCTTGAGACGGCCGGTGACCCGGTCGTCGAACCGCACGCCGACGGCAAGGATGACGTCCGCCGCGTTGATCGCGTAGTTGGCGTAGGCGGTCCCGTGCATGCCGAGCATCCCAAGCGAGAGCGGATCGGTCTCCGGGAACCCCCCCTTCCCCATCAGCGTCGTGGTGACCGGGATGCGGGCCTGGCGGGCGAGGGCGGCCAACTCCGCGGAGGCGTTGCTGCTGATGATGCCGCCTCCCGCGTAGATGATCGGCCGGGAGGCCTGGCCCAACAGCTGGGCCGCGGCGGCGATCTGGTTGGGGCTCGGCACCGAGGGCGGGACCTTCCCGCTCCGCATCGTGACCTGTTCGGGAAACTCGAACTCCGTCTCGGCCTGCGCGATGTCGCGGGGGATGTCCACCAGGACCGGGCCGGGGCGTCCGCTGGCGGCGATCAGGAAGCACTGCAGCACCATGCGGGGGAGGTCGGCCGGGGTCTGGACGAGGCAGTTGTGCTTGGTGATGGGCATCGTCATCCCCATCACATCGGCCTCCTGGAACGCATCGGTGCCGATCGCGAGGGTGCTCACCTGCCCGGTAATCGCGACGATGCCGGCCGAATCCATCATCGCGTCGGTAATCCCGGTCAGGAGGTTCGTCGCGCCCGGACCCGAGGTGGCCATGCAGACGCCGACCTTCCCGGTGACCCGGTGATACCCGACCGCGGCGTGCGCCGCCACCTGCTCGTGGCGGACCAGCACATGCCGGATCTCGCGGGCGTCGTACAACGCATCATAGAGCGGGAGGGCGGCCCCGCCGGGATGCCCGAACATCACCTCGACCCCCACCTGCCCGAGGCACTCGATGAGGGCGCGAGCGCCCGACATGCGTTTGGTGACGCGGGTCGCCGCGGGTTTCGTCCCGGAGAGCGCTGACCGAGTCATGATTCCCTCCCCATCGATTAAGGTGCGCGCACCGTGCGCACGCCCCAAGAAAAATCAAAACCGCGCGGAGCCCTCTAAGGACGGGACTCCCCGCGGTACCACCCTAGTTCCGCACCACGCCTCGTGGCCCGGTGCGGCCCTCTACCCCTCTCTCGGTGGGTTTCCGGCGGGGGCTACTCGGCGCGGTTGCGCAACCTTTGGCCCCTGCGGCTCAGAGACGAGAGTCCGCGGCAGCGGATACTGGCTCACACCCGACCCCAGCTCTCTCTGATCCGGTGTGCCGCGTGCTTCTCTCTTCACGGCATTGCTATGGAGTTAACGCCATTAGTACCAAACCCCCCTGGGTTTGTCAATGGCGGAAGCCCTGGACGCGGCGGCGGAAGACCCGTAAGGTACGGGCATCTTTCCTGTAAGGACTTCCGGGGACCGACCCGCCCGAACGCCTGTTGGGGAAAAGGCTTATCGGCCGGTGACCCCGGTGATGTACGCGCGGCCGACCAGGCCGGCCAGGAACAGCACCAGCACGAACAGCCACCGCGACTCGCGGTACGCGCCGTCGTCGCGGACGAGCGTCCGGCGGATCCATCCCCCGGGCCGGAGACCGTAGAGGGCGAGAAGCGTGAGCAGGATCAGCGCCCCATACATCAAGTGGTACGGCGTGCGCGGCCGGCCGCCGCCGGCCGCCAGGCTGATTCCGAGGATCACCTGCGCGCCCAGGGGAACCTGCGCCAGCCACAGAACCCACCAGAAGAGATGGGGCATGGTATAGCGCCGCGTCAGGTCCCCAAATGCCGCCAGCGCGATGCAGAGCACGTCCCCCGCAAGCGTGAGCACCAACAGAATGACGTGCGCATGCCAATGCGACAGGATCACGGTGGCGTCACCACGGTGAAGTTCGGCCGGGTGGACGCCGCTCCTGCCCGGCCGCGCCGATGAGCGAGGACCCCAAGCGGGCGGTGGAGGCCCAGTTCGGCCGGCAGGCGTCGTCGTACGCGACGAGCCCGGTCCACCGGCACGCCGCGGGGCTGACCGAGGTGGTGCGCCTCGCCTCGCCCTTCCCGCAGGCGCTGGCCCTCGACCTCGCCACCGGCGCCGGGTTCACCGCCCTCGCCATGGCGCCACGGTGCCGCCGCGTCATCGGGTTGGATCTCACGTTCGGCATGGTCCGCGAAGCGCGGCGCCTCGCGAGGGAACGAGGAATCTCCAACCTCGTGTTCTGCCTCGGGGATGCGGACGCCGTGCCGTTCGCCGGCGACGCGTTCGACCTCGTGACCTGCCGCCATGCGGCCCACCACTTTCCGGACTTGCCCCGGGCGATCTCGGAGATGGCGCGGGTGGTGAAGCCCGGGGGCCGCGTGGTCGTGGATGACACCTGCGCGCCTGAGGATCCCGCGCTGGCGGCCCTGATGAACGAATGGGAGGTGAGGCGCGATCCCAGCCATGTCGCCAACCATCCCCCCAGCCGCCTTCGGGCGCTGCTGGAGGCCGGCGGCCTCACCGTGGAGGCGGCGACGCCCACGCACATTCCGCTCG
>VBAO01000142.1:6612-15466 GCA_005883865.1 Candidatus Segetimicrobium genomatis | reverse complement strand
TACGAGGATCACAACTTGGTCTTTTGCCAATCAAACGGTCGCCCACTGAACAGCCATAACGTTACCCAGCGGGATTTTCGCCGGGTCATTCGAAGGGCCGGCCTGCCCCGGATCCGGTTCCATGACCTCCGGCACTGCTGCGCGACTCTACTGTTGCGCCAAGGGGTGCACCCAAAGGTCGTGGGTGAGCAGCTGGGCCATGCGTCTGTGGGGGTCACTCTCGACGTCTATTCCCACGTCCTTCCTGGCATGCAGGAAGAAGCCACGCAGGCTCTGGCCGATCGCCTGATCGGGGACGGGCGTTAGCGCATGTTAGCGTGGAGGCCGGACATTCGACCCGAGATGCTGTGGAAAGCCGTGATTTACCTGGAGCGCCCGGAGGGATTCGAACCCCCGACCCGCTGCTTCGAAGGCAGCTGCTCTATCCCCTGAGCTACGGGCGCGCGAAGGCTCCGATGGAGACTGTACCATACGCGGCGCCCGTCTCCAAGGCGTGACGGATCGGGCTCCGGCTTAGAGCAGCGAGAACGCCTCGTTCACCGACGACGGGCGGCTCCCGCCGTTGGTCAGGCCGCCTCCAGGGATGTAGATGCGTTCCCCGACCACCGCCGCCCCGGTGCCGTGACGGGGCGTCTGCATCGGGACCATCGTGACCCACCGGTCCGTCTCGGGATCGTACGCTTCGCTCTCGGAGAACACTCCTCCGGCCCGCTCGCCACCGAATACGAATAGCCGGCCCCCGAGGACGGCGGCGGCCACGCCGGAGCGGGCCGTCGGCATTGGGGCCCGGGCCTGCCAGAACCGGCCGCCCACGGCGTGAATCCTGCCGCCGATGACGACCAGCCCGAGGTGGTCGCGGCCCTTCGGCAGCGGGGCACGCTCGGTCCACCTGTTCGTTGCCGGATCGTAGACCAGGTGCGTCCCCACGCTGACGAGATCGCGTCCTCCGACCAGGTGCAGCCGGCCTCCGAGCGCCACCGCCGCCGCGGCCCCCCGCTTTTCCGGCAAGGGCGCGCGCGCCCGCCAGCGATCCAGCCTCGCATCGTACTCGTACACCGCCGGCACGGCGCCACGGTTTTGCTGGACGAAGCCCCCGCAGGCGTAGAGCTTGCCGTTGAGTCCGACGGGCGCGACGTGGTTGAGCCCGAGGGGCATCGACGCGCGATCGCGCCAGGCGTCGGTCGCAGGGTCGTATTCCTGGTTGAGGGGCTGATCGACCCGGCCGTTTGCGTAGCCGCCCAGGACGTAGACCTTTCCGTCGACGGTGGCGACCCCAACCTCCTGGCGCTCGACCGGAAGCGGCGCCCTCGCCAGCCACCTGCCCAAGATCGAGGGCGGGGCCGTGACCGCCGCCCACCGCCAGGATGGACCTGGGATTGCAGCCAGCGCGATGGAAGCCCACCCCCGCGTCGCCGCGTGCGCGATGAAGGCCCGGCGGTTGATCGGAGCCTCGCCCCGCAACCGCGCGGGGTGCTGAGGTGTTTGTGGCATCCGATCTCCTCCCATCGAGTCGGCCTGGCCGCGGTGCGCCTGTCGGTTCGATAGAGGCTCATCGACGTCCTCCGCGCGCCCGCCGATCGTGATCGAAGCCCGGCGCGCTGCTACCGCGAGGCGGGGCGGAGGAAAGGGAGGCGACGAACGTCGAACTGCAACAGTCCACGGCTCGAGCGCTGGGGGGCGGACCATGGACAGGACGCGAAGGCGCGTCACGCGGAGAGAGATCCTTCAGGATGCGGCGCTGGCGGCCGGGGGCTTTGCCCTTGCCGGTCTCGCCCCAGAGGTTTGGGCTCAGACACCGAAGCTCGGGGCGAATCTCATAGGCAGGCTCGAAGGCCCTGAGCTCGTCCGGGACCCCGCGAAGTGGCCCAAGAGGTTCGGCGAAGCGCCGATGCTCGCGGAGCTGGTCAAACAGGGCAAACTCCCGCCGGTCGAACAGCGCGTGCCCCAGGAGCCCCTCATCCTGAAGCCCGTGCGTGAGATCGGTCGCTACGGAGGCACGTTGCGCCGCGGCTTCACCGGGCCCGGCGACAGCGAGAACGGGAACCGCTGGGTCTCGGCCGACAAGCTTCTTTTCTGGGACTACACCGGGAACAAGGTCATGCCGTCGGTCGCCCAGGGGTGGCTCCTCAGCGAGGACGGGAAGTCGGTAACGATCTACCTCCGGAAGGGCATGAAGTGGTCCGACGGCCAGCCGTTCACCGCCGACGACTTCGTCTTCTGGTACCAGGACATCTACCTCAATAAAGACCTCGTGCCGACGCCAAACGCGGACTTCATGATCAACGGAAAGTCCGGGTCCCTCAGGAAGGGCAGCGACACGACGGTGGTCTTCGAGTTCCCGGAGCCGAACTATCTCTTTCTCGACATCCTGGCGGGAAGCACCTCCATGGGCGGTGGGCAGGCGCTCTGGCAGATGGAAGGCCGCACCATGGGCGCCTACACGCCCGCGCACTACGTCAGGCAGTTCCACCCGAAATACATCGGGAAGGACGAGGCGGACCGGAAAGCGAAGGCGGCCGGGTTCGACGGCTGGGTCGCCTACATCAAGAACCGGTGGGACTGGCGCCTCAATCCCGACCTGCCCGTGCTGACACCGTGGAAGACCGTGACGCCGATCAACAACCCGTCCTGGGTGATGGAGCGGAACCCCTACTTCTACGAGGTGGACACGGCCGGGAACCAGCTCCCGTACATCGACCGCATCGTGATGACGCTCGCCGAGAACCTCGAGGTCCTCAACCTCCGCGCGATCGCCGGCCAGTACGACCTCCAGGAACGGCACACGGGGATGGCCAAGATCCCCGTCTTCCTGGAAAATCGCGACAGGGTTGGCTACGACCTGCACCTCGATCCGGCGCTCAACGGGTCCGACGCGACGCTGCACACGAACCAGGCGTACAGTGGGGATCCCGAGATCGCGAAATGGCTCCAGACCGCGGACTTCCGGCGCGCGCTGTCGATGGGCATCGACCGGGATCAGCTCAACGAGACGTTCTGGCTGGGAATCGGGGTCCCGGGCTCGATCGCTCCTGCCGAGACGGTCCCGTACAGCCCGGGGCCGGAGTGGCGCAAGAAGTGGGCCACGCTCGATGTTGCCCAGGCCAACTCGTTCCTCGACAAGATCGGGCTCTCGAAGAAGGACGCCGAGGGGTACCGGCTCCGGACCGACGGCAAGGGGCGGCTTCGTCTCGAGCTCATGACCGCGGCCGGAACCTTCATTCCCCAGACGCAGATCGGCGAGATGATCAAGGAGCAGTGGAAGAAGATCGGGATCCTGGCCGACGTCAAAGAGCACGAGCGGAGCCTGTTCATCACGAGGGTCCGCAGCAACGAGCACCAGATCGACATGTGGGCCAACGACGGCTCCGAGGTGCTCTTCCTCTTCCCCCGCCACGCATTGCCGGTGGACCCCGTCGAAGCCAATCTCGGATACCCCATCGCCGTCTGGTATGCCTCCGCGGGCACGCAAGGGAAAGCGCCCAAGGATCCAGAGCTCCTGAAGGCGCTCGAGCTCTTCCGCACAGCCAACGGGAAGAAGGTGCAGGAGCGCTACAAGGTCGCCCAGGAGATCTGGAAGATCCTCGTCGACCAAGTGTACTCGATCGGGACGGTCGGCCAGTCGCCGGCCACGATGGGAGTGCGGGTCGTGAGCCGGAAGATGGGGAACATCCCGGAACGGCAGATCAACGCCCAGCACTGTCGCACTCCCGGAAGCTCCCAGCCCTCGACGTTTTTCTTCAAGGGGTAAGGGGGACTCGGGACCCCATTCTGAGCGCGCATGCTCGCCTACCTCGCCCGCCGGCTGGCGCTCGCCGTCCTGACCATCTGGGCGATCACCGTCCTGTCCTTCGTCATCATCAAGCTCCCGCCGGGGGACTACATCACGTCGTACATCGCCCAGATGTCCGCCTCGGGCGGTTTCGTGTCCGAAGCCGAGGTCCAGGCGCTCCGGCGAGAGTACGGCCTGGATCAACCGGGGTACGTGCAGTATCTGCGGTGGATGACGATGGTGCTCCACGGACGGTTCGGTGTGGCGCTCGAGTGGAAGCGCCCCGTCTCCGAGGTGATCGGGGACCGGTTGTGGCTCACGATGGTGGTCTCCGTGGCGGCCATCGTCGTGACGTGGGCGCTCGCGATGCCGATCGGCATCTATTCGGCCGTGCGGCAGTACTCGACCGGTGATTATGTCGCGACCTTCGTGGGATTCATCGGGCTCGCGGTCCCGAGCTTCATGCTCGCGCTCATTCTCCTCTATCTCGGCTTCAAGTACTTCAACGCCAGCATCGGCGGCCTCTTTTCCGACCGGTACGCCGAGGCCCCGTGGACCCTGGCCAAGGTCTGGGACCTCGCCCGGCACCTGCCGCTGCCAACGCTGATCCTCGGGTTCGCCGGCACGGCCCAGCTCGTCCGCATCATGCGGGCGAACCTGCTGGATGAGCTCGGAAAACCCTATGTGGTCACGGCGCGCGCCCGCGGGCTCAGCGAGTGGCGCGTGATCCTCAAATATCCTGTCCGGGTGGCGCTCAATCCCTTTGCCAGCACGATCGGGTACCTGCTGCCCTACATTGTCTCGGGCAGCATCATCGTCTCCCTCGTCCTCGGCCTTCCCACGGTGGGCCCGCTCCTCCTTCGTGCGCTTATCGCCCAGGACATGTTCCTGGCCGGCACCATCGTGCTGCTGCTGGGGGTGCTGACCGTGGTCGGCACCTTCCTGTCGGACCTCCTGCTGCTGTGGATCGACCCCCGCATTCGCCTGGAGGGCAAGCAATAGTCGAGCCCGTCGCCTCCTCTCATCCCGCCATCCCCGAGGAGGCGGAGGAACGGATCTCGGTCGCCACCCAGTGGCAGCTCATGTGGTGGCGCTTCCGCCGCCATAAGCTCGCGATGGTCGGGAGCGTCGTGGTTCTGCTGTTCTACGGCGTCGTGCTGTTCGCGGACTTCTTCGCTTACGCAGCGCCGACGGCATCGGAAGCGCAGCGCTCCCTCCTGCCGCCCCAGCCCCTCCACTGGCTCGACGGGGGGTTCCGGCCGCACGTCTACGGCTTCAGCGGGCGGCGCGACCCGGTGACGCTCAAGCGCGTCTACACCCCTGATCCCGCGAAGAAGATCCCGGTGCGGTTCTTTGCCCGCGGCTTCGAGTACCGTCTCCTCGGCCTGATCCCGGCGGACCGGCACCTGGTGGGGGTCGAGGGGGCGGCGGCCGAAGAGACGCTGTTCCTGCTCGGGACGGACGAGCAGGGGCGGGACCTCTGGTCGCGGCTCATGTACGGGACGCGCACATCGCTGACCATCGGCCTGCTGGGGGTCACGATCTCCCTCGTGCTCGGCGTGCTCCTCGGCGGCGTCTCGGGGTTCTGCGGCGGCGGCTTCGACACGGTCATCCAGCGCGTGATCGAGATCCTCCGCTCGATTCCAACGATCCCCCTCTGGCTGGGGCTCGCGGCGGCGCTGCCGAGTAGCTGGACGGTCGGCCAGGTCTACTTTGCGATCACGCTCATCATCTCGCTGATCGGCTGGACCGAGCTGGCCCGGGTCGTGCGCGGCCGCTTCCTCTCGCTCCGGGAGGAGGAGTTCGTCATGGCGGCCGAGCTCGCCGGCAGCAGCCAGGCGCGCATCATCCTGACGCACCTGGTGCCGTCGTTCTCGAGCCACATCATCGCCGCGACCACGCTCGCCCTCCCGGCCATGATCATCAGCGAGACGTCGCTCTCGTTCCTGGGGCTCGGCCTCCGGCCCCCCGCCGTGAGTTGGGGGGTCTTGCTTCAGCAGGCCCAGAACGTCCAGGCCCTCGCCATCTCGCCCTGGCTCCTCACCCCCGCGATCCCGGTGATCGTGGTCATCCTCGCCTTCAACTTCATGGGCGACGGCCTCCGCGACGCCGCCGATCCCTACGGGCACTGATGCCGACGGACGGGCGGCCCATCCTGGAGGTCCGGGAGCTCAGGACCTACTTCTTCCCGGAGGAGGGGACGGTCAAGGCGGTCGACGGCGCGAGCTTCGAGGTCTTCCCGGGCCGGACGCTCGGCATCGTGGGAGAGAGCGGCTGCGGCAAGAGCGTGACGGCCAAGTCGATCCTGCGGATCGTCGAGCGCCCCGGCCGCATCGTCGGTGGCGCGATTCACCTCCGGCGCGAGGGGGGGACCGACCCGGCGGCGACCATCGACCTCGCAACGCTCGACCCGGCCGGCCTGGAGATACGGCACATTCGCGGCGGCGACATCGCCCTCGTGTTCCAGGAGCCGATGACGTCCTTCAGCCCGGTCCACTCGATCGGCAACCAGATGGTGGAGATGATCCGAGTCCACACGCGCCTCGATAAGGCGGCGGCGCGAGAGCGGGCCGTCGAGATGCTGCGCCTCGTCGGCATCCCACGGCCGGACCGGCGGATCGACGAGTACGCATTCCAGCTGAGCGGGGGGCTGCGCCAGCGCGCCATGATCGCGCTCGCGCTCTCGTGCCACCCCAGGATCCTCATCGCCGACGAGCCGACGACCGCGCTCGACGTGACGACCCAGGCGCAGATCCTCGATCTCCTGCGACACCTCCAGGCGCAGGAGCGGATGGCCGTCGTCCTGATCACGCATAACCTCGGCGTCGTCGCCGAGATGTGCGACGAGGTCGTGGTCATGTACCTCGGGCGCGTGGTGGAACGTGGGCCCGTGGATGCGATCTTTCACGCGCCGAAGCATCCCTACACCCGGGCACTGCTCCGCTCGATCCCGTCGATCCGGGCGTCTGTGCGGACGAAGCTCCCGACGATCGCCGGCTCGATCCCGCATCCGTACAACCGGCCGCCGGGGTGCCCGTTTCACCCGCGCTGCCCCGACGTTATCCGCGGCGTCTGCGACAGGAGCGAACCGGGCCCCCGGCCGGTGGGCCCGGGGCAGACGGCGAGTTGCTTCCTCTACGAGGAATCCCCATGACACCGCCCGACCCCGGACCGGGCCCCCTCCTCGAGGTCAAAGGCCTTCGGAAGTACTTCCCGATCCGCAAGGGGGTCTTCCGGAAGGTCCTCGGCCACGTGCGGGCGGTCGACGACGTGAGCTTCTCGCTCGACCGGAGCGAGACGCTGGCGCTGGTCGGTGAGAGCGGGTGCGGCAAGACGACGACATCGCGCTGCATCCTCCGGGCCCTCTCCCCCACCCAGGGCCGGATCCTGTTCCGCACAGGAGAGGGAGCCGTGGTGGACGTCGCCCGGCTGCCGAAGAGCCAGCTTCGGCCGCTCCGGCGCCAGATGCAGATGATCTTCCAGGATCCGTTCTCCTCCCTGAACCCTCGGAAGACGCTCCTCGACATCGTGGGGGAGCCGCTCCTGGTCAACGGCATGCGGAGCCGCCGTGAGCGGGCGGAGCGGGTCGCGGAGTTGCTCCGCCTGGTTGGCCTCCGGCCCGAGTACATGCGCCGCTTCCCCCACGCCTTCAGCGGCGGGCAGCGCCAGCGCATCGGGATCGCCCGGGCCTTGGCCCTCAACCCCAGTCTGGTCGTGGCCGACGAGCCGGTATCCGCCCTCGATGTATCGGTGCAGGCCCAGATCCTGAACCTGATGGTGGACCTCCAGGCTCAGCTTGGGCTGACCTACCTCTTCGTCGCGCACGACCTCTCCGTGGTCAAGCACGTGAGCGACCGGGTCGCCGTGATGTATGTCGGCAAGATCGTCGAGCTGGCGCCGACCGAGCGGCTCTTCGACGCGCCCAGGCATCCATACACCGAGGCGCTGCTCTCCGCGGTGCCGAAGCCCGACCCCCGGCTCCGCGCTCAGCGGATCGTCCTCCAGGGCGAGGTGGCCGACCCGGCCAACCCTCCCTCTGGCTGCTACTTCCATCCGCGGTGTCCCTATGCCGTGCCCATCTGCCGGACCGAGCGCCCGAGGCTGGAAGCGGTCGCCCCCGGCCACCTCGTGAGCTGCCACCGGGCGCGGGAGCTCTCCCTGAGGGGTGTGGGAGCCTGAGCCGGGGCCGGCCCGTCATCTGATGATGGGACAGTCTCGCTTCGGGACCAGGAAGCGATCGGATAGCGGGAGAAACGTCCACTAAGACTGTGGCGATGAGCAGCATCTACCGGCGCTACGCCGAAGCGTACGTCAAAGCGGGCCAGGGCCGCTGGAGCCTCCAGCTGGTCCCCTGGGCGACGGCCGTCTTCGAGCGCAATGGGGCCGCCCCGACCTCGCTCGTCGATGTGGCGTGCGGCTCCGGGGAGTTCGCGCTCGCGATGGCCCAGCGGGGGCTCCGGGTGACGGGGGTGGACCAGTCCCCCGATATGCTGGCGATCGCGCGGCGCAGCGCGCAGGAGAAGGGGGTCGCCATCACGTTCCTCGAGCAGGACATGCGCCGCCTCTCGCTCCCCGCTCCCGTCGACGCGGCCAGCTGTCTGTACGACAGCCTCAACTACCTCATCAGCGACGTCGACCTGAGACAGACCCTGCACGCGGTCGCCACCAGCCTCCGCCCTGGGGGGCTCTTCCTCTTCGACATGAACACGATCCTGGGCCTCGCGACGCGGTGGGGGAACCGGGTCTGGCTGATCCAGGACAACGAAGACGCGCTGGAAGTCGACCAGTCTGAGTTCGATTACGATGCCGGGATCGCGACCCTCAAGGTCAACGCCTTCCTGCGCAGGGACCAAGAGTTGTACGAGCGGGTTCGCGAGATCCACCGGGAGCGCGGGTACCCGGTCCCCACGATCGACGCTGAGCTGCGGGCCGCCGGGTTCGAGATTCTGGGACGGTGGAGCAGCCCGGAGTTTGGAGAGGTGACCCCGCAGACCGGGCGGGTGTTCTACGCTGCCCGGCGCCCGAGCGCCGTGACCCGCGCCGGGGCGACTGACTTTAGGTCGTGACTCTCGGCAAGACCCACGA
>VBAO01000142.1:5702-6382 GCA_005883865.1 Candidatus Segetimicrobium genomatis | reverse complement strand
GCGATACTGGATCGGCCTCCAGAGCCCGGAGCACCCCATGCAGAATCCGCAGTTGATGCTCCGTGCGCCATTGCGGAAGAAACCGAGCCGCGAGCCGGGATTCCAGCGACTCCCGGTCGGTCAGGGCGAGACGCAAGAGATCCGCTGAGAAGGGAATCAAGGTCAGGCGGCGGGTTGAAAGGCATTCAGCGTCAGACGGCATCGGCTTCTGGCGCACCGTTCTTCAGAGCACTCAAGGAGCGCATGGCCATGGCACTGTCGATTCGCTCAGGGACCACCGATGACCTATCCCTCCTCGCGCAAATGAATAAGCGGCTGATCGAAGACGAGGGAAGTCGGAATCCGATGTCGGCCGCGGAGCTGGAACGGCGGATGCGCGGGTGGCTCGAGAGCGGTTGGCTGATCGACATCGTTCTCGAAGACGGCAGCGTCATCGGATACGCGGTCTATCAGCGCCGCACAGACGAGTACCATCCCGACCAGACCGTGATCCATCTACGGCAACTCTTCATCGAGCGCGGGCACAGAAATCGCGGCCTTGGCACCCTGGCGTTCCGGGACCTCGTCCGGACGAGGTTCCCCAGACGGTCTACCGTGGTCATCGACGTCCTGGCTTCGAACCCGAAGGGTCTCGCGTTCTGGGAGCGGCTGGGGTTTCGAGCCTATTCGACGAAGATGCG
>VBAO01000142.1:0-5655 GCA_005883865.1 Candidatus Segetimicrobium genomatis | reverse complement strand
CCCCATGTCCTTGAGTGGTGGGATCAGCCCGGACCCACTCCAGATGAAGTCGAACGGAAGTATTCGCCTCGCGTCCTTCGGGAGGCGAACGTATCCGCATACATCATCCTCCGCAACAGGGAGCCAATAGGCTACGTCCAAACATATCCCGTAGAGGATGGAACATGGGGGCTCCGGATCACGACGATAGCAATCGGGGTGGACATCTTCGTTGGCAAGCCGGATCTCCTGCACCGCGGCCTTGGTCCCAGACTGCTCCGTCGGTTTCTCAACGACGTGGCGTTCAGCACTAGCGCGGTCGTCCAATGTTTTGCCGATCCTGTTTGCCGAAACACTGCCGGTGTGCGCGCCTTTGCCAAGGCCGGCTTTCGACATATAACGACCGTGGTCTCGCCGGAGACGCAGGCCTTAGTCTGCGTGATGTCCGTGACGAGGAGCGACTGTGGCTGAAACAGCGAAGCGGGACAGAGAGGGGCTGGGTTACGTAAACAGCGCGCCGTAGGCGCTCAAAGCGGGAGCGCCTCCCAAGTGAACGTAGAGCACCCTAGCCGTGTCCGGGATAGCACGCTGCCGGACGAGGTCGATGAGGCCGGCCATGGACTTACCCTCGTACACCGGGTCGGTGATCATGCCCTCGAGGCGCGCGGCCAGTTGGATGGCCTCCAGGGTCTCTGGGGTGGGGACGCCGTATCGCTCGCCCGCGTAGGCGTCTTCCAGGATGACGTCATCGCCGGTGATCTCTCGATCCAGCCCGACAGTGTCGGCCGTGGCCCTGGCGATCTTCAGTACTTGGGCCCGGGTCTCTTCCGGCTTGGCTGATGCATCGATGCCGATCACCGTGCGTGAACGATCTTGCGCGGCGAAGCCGACGATCATGCCCGCCTGGGTGCTGCCGGTGACGCTGCATACGACGACGTGATCGAAGAACACCTCGAGCTCTTGTTCTTGTCGGTTGACTTCTCGAGCGAAGTTGGCAAAGCCCAACCCCCCAAGCGGATGATCGGAGGCGCCGGCGGGAATGGCGTAGGGCTTCCCCCCGCGCCTTCGCACCGCTTCAAGGGCGTGCTGCCAGCTCTCGCGGATGCCGATGCTGAACTTCGCCGGGCTGAGCTCGACGTGCGCGCCGAGGATGCGGCTCAGTTGAATATTACCGACCCGGTCGTACACCGCGTCGGGCCAGTCCACCCAATGCTCCTGCACCAGATAGGCGTTGAGGCCCAGGTGCGCGGCGACCGCGGCCACCTGGCGGGTGTGATTGGATTGCACGCCCCCGATGGACACGAGGGTATCGCACCCCTGCGCCAGCGCATCGGGAACGAGGTACTCGAGCTTGCGGATCTTGTTGCCACCATAGGCCAGGCCGCTGTTGCAGTCATCGCGCTTGGCCCAGATCTGCGGGCCACCCAGATACTCGCTCAGGCGCTTGAGAGGATGGATGGGCGACGGACCAAACATCAACGGGTGGCGTTCAAACCTGTCCAGATTCACCGGCATCTCCTCTTCTTGCCGCTATGCCCCCTCGAGCAGGCCTTGGAACGCCCGGGCGTTCTTGGCCATGTTGCCCCGGGCGTGATTGTTGAACATGGCGAAGAGCCGGCCCGCCCGTTCGGAGAGCCGCTCGACCGCGTCCGTCCACGGGCGCAGCTCGTCGACTGCGTAATCGTAGTCGTAGCGCTGCTCGGTGGTGGCGCCCGCCCGGTCCCACCCGTCGCGGTTCCGTCCGTGGAATCGAATCACCGCCCAATCAGCTGTCGCGGCTTCCACGACCGGCATCAACCGCGGCAGGTCCGGGAAGTCCACCATGACGTAGATCAGCCCCTCCCGCGCGAGGAACTCGAGCGCGTCGGGATGGCGCGACCAGTCCCGGTGGCGAAACTCGATGGCGATCCGGCAGCCGCTCAACTCGCGCTTCCACCCCCGCATCGCCTCGAGCGTCTCGGGGGAGTATTTGGCGCCGGGGGGAAGCTGGAACAGCACGTAGCCGAGTTTGCCGGCGCTGGCGAGCGGGGCGAGGAACTCCCGGAAGCGATCCCAGCAGGCGTTGAGAAACTCCTCCGGAACGTCGGCCACCCGGACCTCGCGGGTCTCGCGCAGCCCGGGTGGCAGGAGCGACGCGAACCCCGGGGGAAGGCGCTCGACCGAAGCGGCGTGACCGGTGAACAAGCCGAACGCCTTGGCGTGCATGACGAACCCGGGCGGGGTCTCCTCCGCCCACCGCCGGCTGTAGGCAGACGGCAGCAGGGCGAAATAGGACGCGTCGATCTCCACCGTGGGAAACTGCGTCGCATAGTACCGCAACCGGTCCTGCGCGGTACGAACCGACGGCGGGTAGAACCCGCTCTTGACGAACGTCTTTTCCGCCCACGAACAGGTCCCGATGTAGATCCGCTCTCGGACCGGAACGGCCGATGCCTCGGGCACCAGCGGAACCTGGGTGGCGTGCTGCACCTACCGTCCGCCCCCGTAGAGGTGGAGGGTCATCGCGATGTGCTTGATGCCGTCGACGAAGTCCGCGATCCGGATGTTCTCGTTCGGCGCATGGTTGTTGCTGTGGGCATAGCCCACGCCGGTCCCGACCGTGGGGATGCCGCGTTCTCCCGTGAGCACGTGCATCGGACCGGTGCCGGCCATCGAAGGGTAGATGAGCGGCTCCCGGTTGTAGATCCGCCGCGCGCCCTCGGCGACGACCTTCGTGATCTCCGCTCCGAGCGGGGTCTTGGCCGGGTCTTCCAGCCCGAGCGGCCGCACGGCGATATCCGCGAAGCCGTGCTGGGCGAGGTGGGCCTTCACCTTCGTGAAAATCTCCTCGGAGCGCTGGTTGGGGACCAGGCGGAAGTCCACCTTCGCCACCGCCCGGTGGGGGAGGACCGTCTTGCTCCCGGGACCTCCATACCCGGAGGTGATCCCGCAGATCGTGCAGGTGGGCTGAAAGAGGTTGCGCTTGAGGAGCTCGATCCCGGACACGCCGAGGAGAAACCGGTCCAGCCCGTAGTCCCTGTGCTGCGCCCCGTCGTCGCGGTAGGGGGCGATGCGGCGCAGCTGGTCCATCTCGTCGTCTGAAGGCTCGACCACATCATCGTAGAACCCCGCGATCATGACACGCTCGTTCCTGTCCTTGAACGTCGAGAGCGCCCACACCAACCGCCACGCGGGGTTCGGGACGATGGTGGCCACCGACGAGTGGAGGTCCCGGTTGGCCCCGCGGGCCTCCAGCTCGACGTAGCAGATACCTTTGACCCCCAGCGAGAGCACGATGTTCTCCTGAAGATCGCGGTACCCGGCCTCCCAGATGCACGCGTCCGCGGCGACGAGGTCGCGGTGCTCCTGGACAAACCGCGGGAGGTGGACGCTCCCGATCTCCTCTTCTCCTTCCACGATGAACCGCGCCGTCACGGGCAGCTCGCCCTGCGCATGGACCATCGCGTCGAGGGCGCAGAGCCGCGCCACCAGGTTGCCCTTGTTGTCCGCGACGCCGCGTGCGTAAATCTTGCCGTCGCGGATGTCGGCGCTGAAGGGGTCGCTGGTCCACTCCTCGAGTGGATCCGGGGGCTGGACATCGTAATGGTTATAGAACAGGAGGGTGCGAGGAATCTTCCCCCTCATCTCTCCGTAGACGACGGGGGCGCCGCCTTCGACGGGGATGATGCGGGGGCTGACGCCCGCTTCCGCCATCAGTCCTTCGACCTTTTCCGCGGTCTCGCTGAGGCCGATGCCCTGCGCGGCGATGCTGGGCTGGCGGCACAGCCGGCGAAGCACATCCACGTACTCATCCTGGTGCGCGTCGATATACTGCAATACGCGGTCCATATCCACTCCTTTGCCTATCGGGGGACTGGCTGTAAAATTCCAGCCCCGCGGATGGGTTCCCTGCGCCACTCCGGAGGCCGGGGCTAGCGGCCGCGTTTCGGCCGCGGGGACCCTACCAGATCCAGCGTCGGGAGCGGCGCCTTGCCGCGGGGCGGAGGACCCCGGTCCAACCACGCCAGGACCCGTCGGAGCTCGGCGAGCAACGCGGCGACCGCGACCTCCCGATACGCCGGGGCGTACGGCTCGAGCTTGGCGACGGCCTTTTGGATGAGGGTGCGCGCGCCATGCGTGTTTCCCTTCTCGAGGTGGTAGCATCCGGCGGCGGCCTGGACGAGCCCATGATAAAACGCCCGCTCGGGACCGGGCGTGGACCGCCAGACATCCTCGAGGTACTCGTGGCACTCGAAGAACAGTCCCGCGTTGAACAGGGCCGCCGCGCGCCAGATCTCCTCGGGGATCCCCGGGCGGCGCGGCGCGCCGAGGAGCCGCAGGGCCGCCGCCGTCCGGCCTGTCTGACGCCGCAGGTAGGCGGCAAAGGGGCGAAAGGACGCGGCCAGGGTGATGCGGCCGGCGTCTCCGTCGCCCGCCTCCTCGAACAGCCCCGTGCCCGCCAGCAGCCGGCGCGCCTCGTCGGGCGCCATCCCGGCCGCGCGCGCGAGCGGGGCAACGGCCACCTGATATCGGTGGCCGCTTCGTTCGGCGTATGCCACGAGCACGCCCAAGAGGTGCGCGCGGTCCGGGCGCTCGATCCCCTCGAGCGCGATCGCCGCCAGCGTGTGCTTCAATTTAACGTAGCTCACGAGGGCTCAGCGTGCGAACCGCCCCGCGGCGCGAGCCGGCTCAGCCCACGGGGATCCGGCCAAACGCCGTGATGGTCTCGCGCAGCGCCTCCGGGGTCGAAGCAGGAGGGGCGCAGGCTGTCGCGCTGCACACGAAGGCCTGCGGGACGGATGCTCCACCCGAAACGGCCCGGACCAGGGGAGGCAACTGCGCCCCCGCCTCCGACGGATCATGGCCCTGGACCACCGCCCCGGGACGGTACGTGCCGAGCGCGGCCCGGCGGAGCGCCTCGACGCGGGGATCGTTGCGCGGGCCCACCACAACGATGTGCATCGGCGGGTCCAGGTGCAGATCGAGCGCCAGGAACAGGGTCGCGGCGAAGAGGCCGTGTCCGGCGTTGCCGGGGGCGCAGGCCCGCAGCGCCCGTTCGGCCGCGTCGCGGTACCGCGCCTCACCGGTGAGGGCCGCGAGGCGGTCGAGGACCAGGACGGCGACCGCGTTGCCCGCCGGCGTGGGCGAGTCCTGAACCGGGATGTAGGGCATGCCCAGCCCGGCGGGCCGTTGGGCGTCGGCCGCCGTGGACCGCGCCACGTCGTAGAATCCTCCCCACGACGCGGAGAACTCGTCCAGGACGTACGCCATCGTCTCTTCGGCGATGCGGAAGTAGCGTGGATCGGCCGTCTGCTCGAACGCGTCGAGGAGCGCACGCGCCATCTGCACCTGATCATCGAGCAGACCCGACACCCCGCCGGGCGCGCTCACGAGATGGCGGAAGCCCCGCCAGCCATCACCCTCCCGGGCCCGGTAGGCCTCCCGGACGACCCGGTCGAGCGCGCGCAGCGCCGCGTCCCCGGCGTCCATGCGGCCGAGCCCGCGCGCCGCCGCGAGGAACGCCGAGATCATCATCCCGTTCCATCCGGCGTAGACGTTCGGATCGACGAAGGGGGGCCGCCGGCGTCCCCGGGCGTCGAGCAGCCGCTGCCTTGCCCCGACCAGCATGTCCCGCACCTCGGGGGCAGGCCGCTCGAGGAGCGCCCCGACCACATCGGGATCTTTGTCGACGAACAG
>VBAO01000451.1 GCA_005883865.1 Candidatus Segetimicrobium genomatis | reverse complement strand
CCCGCCGGACGTCCGGGCGGAGGAGCCAGTCGGGATCGGGCTCATCGTGCACCTGATGCCTGATGCCGACGAGCCGCCGTCCCCCCGCCGGCATCGCCTGCAACGCCTGTAACGTCGCCGCGATCCGGGAATCGGTGAGGTCCGCCCAGCCCACGACGCCGGCGACAAACTCGGTCCGGGCTGCGATCTCGAGGAACTCGCGCGTCTCGTCCAGGCTGGAGCGGGTCTGCACGAGGACGGTCCGGTCGACGCCGCACTCGGCCAGCAGGGGACGCAGATCCTCGGGGCCGAACCGGCGGCGGATCACGGCGAGGTCCGCGGTCATCCACGGGTACTCGGCGGCGCCCGGATCCCAAAAGTGCTGGTGGGCGTCGACGACGGGCGGCTCAGGCACGCCGCCCCTCCGGTTCTGGAGCCGGGACGCCCTCGGCAATGAGCCGCTCCCGCCGGAGGTCTTCCCAGAGGGCGGCGGGGATCTCGTGCCGGAACAGGCGCACGTTCTCCTCGACCTCCGCCGGCGATCGGCACCCGGTCAGGACGGCCGCGACCGCCCGATGCCCCAGGGGGAACTGGATCGCCGCCGCCGGGAGGGGGACGCCGTGGCGGCGGCAGGCCGCCTCGAGGCGCTGGGCGCGGCCGACGAGGTCGGGCGGGGCGGGGATGTAGTCGAAGGTCGCGCCGGGGCGGGGATCGGCCAAAATGCCGCTGTTGTAGACGCCCCCCGCGATGACCGGGATGTGTCGCGCCACGCACAGGGGCAGCAGTTCCCCGAGCGCCGTCTGGTCCAGCAGCGTGTAGCGCCCCGCCAGCAGGAAGCAGTCCACGTCGGCTTCCTTTGCGAACCGCACCAGCATCCCGGGCTGGTTCATGCCGACGCCCACGGCGGCGATGGTGCCGTCCCCGCGCAGCCGGGCGAGGGCCCGGTATGCGCCGCGCAGGGCCTCGTCGAAGTGGGCATCGGGATCGTGGATGTGCAGGATGTCGATCGTGTCGAGGCCGAGGCGGTCGAGGCTCTCGGTGACGGACGTCATCACGCCGTCGTAACTGAAGTCGAAGACCGGATTGAGCGCGGGGGTCCCCTTGTAGAACGGTTCTCCCCGATGGGACTGACTGGGATCCGGAGCCGCCCCGGCCCGGAGCAGGCGTCCGACCTTGGTGGCCAGCACGAAGTCGGGGCGGGGCTTGGCCCTGAGCACCCGGCCGAGCCGTCGCTCCGCGAGGCCGTAGCCGTACAGGGGCGCGGTATCGAACAACCGCAGCCCCGCCGCGTAGGCGCGCTCAACCGTGGCCCGGGCCTCGTCGTCGGCGACCGGCTGGAAGAGGCCGCCCAGCGGGGCCGTCCCGAGGCCGAGCCGCGTGACGCTGACCCGGGTTCTCCCCAGGCGCACGCGGTCGGCGGGGTTCATGCTCAACGGCATTCACCGCGAGACGACGCGACTACTGCCGAACCAGGCGGAGGTGCGCGGCGTGAGACGGAGAAACAGTCGGGACCAAGCGTTGATCCTGAGCCGGAAGCGAGGGCCCGATGAGCAAACGCCGTGTGGTGCTGACCGGGGCGGCCGGATACATCGCCCAACGCATGTTCACGGAGCTGAGCGAGCGGTGGGAGCTGGTCCCGATCGACGCCAGAGCCACGACCCGGGACGGCAAGGCGGTCCCGGGAATCATTGTCACCGACCTGACCCGGCCGGACCGCAACGAGTACCGCCGCCACTTTCGCGGCACCGCCGCGGTGATCCACTGCGCCTACGTGAGCGCGCCGGGCCTCGACGCCAACGCCTGGCAGGACAATAGCGACGCCAAGTTCTGGGCCGAGTATCAGAACATGGCGCTCGCCTACA
>VBAO01000450.1 GCA_005883865.1 Candidatus Segetimicrobium genomatis | reverse complement strand
CGGAGGTGGAGATCCCGGTTTTCAGCAAGTCGGCTATTTTGTCCTCGTGCGAGCGCACGAGGCTACGGATCTGAAGCGAAATGTCCTTAGGGCTCAGCAGCTGGGAGCTCGCGTCACCCTTGTATCTCAGAGCGATCTAAAGGCCCTCGTGCCTCAGATGACCGTCGACGATGTTGCCGTAGCCTCTTACGAGAAGGAGTCCGGATACGCTAATCCGTTCGCGACTGCGAACGCGCTCGTGAATCGGGCTCGAGAACTCGGAGCCGTTATCGTTCAGCACGTCACGGTTGAGCAGATCCTCACCCGTGAAGGACGGGTCCTCGGGGTTAAGACGAGCAACGGCACGATTGACGCACCAGTAGTCGTAAATTGCGCCGGCCTCTATGCTGGGCGGCTCCTGCGCTCGCTAGGAATCGAGATTGAGATTAAACCAACACGTCATCAGATGTGCTTCTTTCGCCAGCCACTTGAGTTTGGGGACCATCCCGCGGTCGTTGATCGCCCCAATGGGACATATATGCGCCCCGCGCCTGGCGGTCTGACGCTTCACGGTGTCGGCAGCTATGACGAAATTGTCGACCCCGATAATTACGACGAGGGTGCGGAGGCTCATTGCCGCGCGATTCCCGATCATGGCTGCGGCAACGCCTTTAGGTGGGTATGCGGGGTTATATGATGTGACCCCCGATGAGCAGCCCGTGCTGGGCGCCATCTCCCAATACGAGGGGCTGTACGCCGATTTTGGGTGGAGCGGTCATGGCTTTAAGCATGCGCCCTTCATCGGTGACCTCCTTTCGGATCTGATACTTTACGGCGCGACGAAAGATTACGATATCACGCCGTTCCGCTGGTCGCGTTTCAAGGAGGAGGACCTCCTGCCTCCTGCATCATGGACGGCACCACCACATGCGAAGCTCCGCGGTGGTTAGGCGAGGTTCTGACGGCATGCAAGGTAAGGTCTCGGAATAGCGGCGAACGTAAGTAGGTGTCAGGGCAAGGGTGAAGACGTGAGGGGCGATGTCTGGGTTCGAAGAAGGGGGTGCAGTGATGAGTAGAACAGCCGAGAGGAAGAGCAGTGAGCGTCGTTTTGTTTCGGCGCTTCGGTCCTCAACTCTTAGCCGTCGCGCACTTCTTGGGCGTGCCGGTGTCTTTGCTGCAGGAGTCGTGGGAGGCTCGAGCATCCTATCGGGCGGGTTGCCTCGTGTTACGGTCCAGGGGGCAGCCTCCCCAATACCAAAGGCAGGGGGCGTCTTGCGCGTTGCGATCAGTGACGGGGGGGCCAACGACGTCCTTGATCCCCGCATCCAGACGAATAACTTCGAGCCCATTTGCATCGGGATGATGTATGAGTCATTGGTCGTCAACGACAATGGTTTTCAATCGCATCCTAAGTTGGCCACGAGCTGGGAGGCGTCCAAGGACGCCAAAACGTGGACGTTTCACCTCCGGCGAGGCGTCGAGTTCCATGACGGAAGCAAGCTCACCGTTAAGGACGCGCTCTATTCAATAAACTTACAGACAAATCCTAATCAGGGTGGCGGGTCCTCCGGGTCACCGTGGGCGAAGACCCTGGGTCCGATCGTGCAAGAACTCAAAGCCCTCGATGATTATACGCTCCGATTCACCTTGAACACCCCCACGGTGTTCTTGCCCCTTACACTCGGGACCCGTTATGGACGAATTGTGAAGGACATGACCACCGATCTCGCCGGGCCAGGCATTTTCTGCCACACGGAATCCCCACTATTGGCAGAATGGGCGGCCTTATCTGGATAAGGTTGTGGTCACCAACATTCCGGAACAGGCTTCTAAGTTGCAAGCGCTCCTCGCAAACCAAGTGGATCTGATTGACAACATCGACTTCTCGCTGGCTGGGACAGTGAAAGCTTCACCCGGTCACCAAACGATCAGCCTCAAGGACGCGGTCTGGTGGGCCGTCTCCATGGACCCGCGTAAGAATCCGGTGTTTAAGGACGCGCGAGTGGTCAAAGCCATCAAGTTGGCGGTTAATCGAACCGAGTTACTCAACTCGGTCTTTGCCGGATTTGGCTCGATCGCCTACGACAACGTCATTCCCGGGAGTGATCCGTACTTCGCCAATCTGCCTCAGCCGCCACATGATGTCGCTGCCGCGAAGTCCCTCCTCCGAGAGGCTGGGTCTGCTAATGGCTTGAATCTTGAGCTCACGGTGGCCCCGCTTGAGGGCTCGATTGTGAATTTCGCCGTGGCGATCAAAGTGAAGCAGGTCCCTTCCGGGACTTTCTGGGATCAGGTCTGGCTGCACAACCCGATGTACATTCCATCGTGGAATCGCCGACACCCTGACGAAATTCTCTCTCTGGCGTTTGTGTCGTCCGGCCCGTGGAACGAGACGGCATTTGCCAACCCAGCGGTCGATGCCGCCGTGAAGGCCGCACGATCAACGATCGATTTGGGGAAGCAGAAAGAGGCTTACGCAGTTTGTCAGAAGATTCTCTCAGAACAAGATTCTCACCTATTGCCAGTGTACCGGGATCGCATCTGGGGCGCCACCAATAAGTTACACGATGTCCAGCTTAATTTCGTCACCTTCTCCGACTATACCAACAGCTGGATGGGATAGGGCCACCGTCGTAGCGGCAAGCGCCGCGCTGACGAAAGCGAGTTCGCGTAAGGTCGGCGATGCGCCATCGGATCAGCGAGGGGGCGCAGTGAAGAGCGCCGGAGGAAGGCTGACAGGGATGTCGTGCAAGATAGAGTGAAGGGGCAGCCATTGACAAGCCGTTCTCGTTGCCCCGGCCATTAGCCGTCCATGCTATGGAAGCAATTCCTCTACAAGGTTGCGTCAGCCGTCGCTACGCTGTTGACGGTTTCTGTGCTCATCTTTTTTGCGGTCGAGGTGCTACCTCAAGATCCGGCGCTTGCTGCGTTAGGACACGAGTCAACTCCAGAGGAACGTCAGCTTTTCCGGGAACGAATGCATCTCAACGACCCTCCAGTCCAGCGATACGTCAGGTGGCTCAGCGGGCTGCTGAAAGGGGACTTTGGCCGTTCGGTTATTTCGGGACGACCGGTGGTGTTGAGCCTCGGAGGGCGGCTTGCGCGGACGGCGGTGCTCACTGTAGCCGCTATCTCGGTCTCCTTGGTGGGGGCACTCCCCTTTGCGATCGCGGCTGCAAGAAGACCTGGCCGATCGGTTGATCTTCTCACCTCGGCTACAGCGCTCGGGGTCAGCGCGGTCCCAGAGTACGTCATCGGGATTTGTCTTTTGCTCGTGCTTGCTGTCGCGATCCATCTTCTCCCGGTGGTGAGCACAGGGATCAATGAGGGACAGTGGGAAGGGTATGTGCTCCCTGTTATGACCCTGGCGCTAGTTTCGGGTTCCTATGTGTATCGGCTGGCCCGAGTCAGCTTGATCGAAACTTTGCATGCCACCTATGTGCGTTCCGCCGTCCTCCACGGATTCTCCCCACTGCGTATCATGTGGCGTCACGTTCTGCCGAATGCCGGTATTGTGTTGGTCAACGTTGTCGCTCTGAACGCAATCTACCTCATCGGTGGCGTGATCGTGGTTGAGAACGTCTTTGCGTATCCCGGCCTCGGGACATTATTGGTGGAGGCGATCAGCACGAAGGACTTGCCGGTGATCGAAGGCGTCGCAATGATCACGAGCGCATTTATTATCATTATCAACCTCCTTGCGGATGGACTTGTTGTTGTGCTCAACCCTCGACTTCGTACCTAGTGGCGAGCCCGGCGCATGTCGCAGGTTGCGAACAGCCGTATTGAGGAATCGGAGTTCACCGCGGCCTCAGTGAGAGGCTTTCAGACCTTACTACGTGGAAGATCGGGGAGAATCGGCGTCGCGTTGGTCTCTTTTGCTCTTCTGCTGGCGCTCGCGGGCCCGGCGGTGGCGCCGTATTCGCCGTTTGCGATATCGGTTGGCACGCCAGTGTCGGGCCCTTCAGTTGCTCATTGGTTTGGCACGGACACACTGGGCCGCGACATTCTGAGCCGGCTGTTGTGGGGAGGCAAGTCAATTATCATTTTACCGACTGTTGCCGTGCTGATGTCATCTGCCGTCGGAGTGACCCTCGGCCTATGGGTAGGGTATAAGGGTGGTCTGCTCGATCAGATCGCGATGCGTGTCGTCGATGTCCTGATGTCAGCCCCGCCGCTATTGTTGGTGATGATATTCATCCAGGCCTTGGGTACGTCGACCTTTGTCATCGTAACCGTTGTCGCGGCTTTCTTCGCTCCCCGCATCATGCGCGTGATTAGGGGGGCTGCTTACGCGGTGAAGACTCAAGATTACGTTCTCGCGGCGCGGGCTCGCGGAGAATCGACAACAGCCATTCTCCTGCGCGAGATCCTTCCGAACGTCACGGGGCCCCT
>VBAO01000457.1 GCA_005883865.1 Candidatus Segetimicrobium genomatis | reverse complement strand
CGAGCTGAGACGCCGGTTGACGCGCACGCGCGAGGAGGAGATTCAGACGGCGCTCGACGATCTGTGCGCGATCGCGCTGGATCGCTACCGGACCGCGACCCGGCGCGCCCCATGAGCCTCCACTACGGCAAGCACGCCGTCAGGTTTTACCGCACGGACGGGCGGACCACGCTGTTCGCCGCCGAGGTGGCGCTCGACGTGTCCGGAAGCGGATTCCTGCCCGCCTACACCCGGGGCGACAACTCCATGGTGGTCCCCACCGACACGATGAACAACTTCGTCCACGCGACGGCGCTCGAGTACTCGGGCACGTCGCTCGAGGAGTTCCTAGGCCTCCTGGGGCGGCGGTTCCTCGAGACCTACCGGCACGTGGAACACCTCCGCCTGCGGGCGCGCGAACTCGGATTCGGGCGCGCGAGCCCGGTGTTGTTCCAGCGGCTGCACGACGACTACGAGGTCGCCGAGCTCGTGATGGACCGCGGGGGGATCCGGGAGCACCGGTCCGGGCGCGAGGCCCTGCACCTCGTCAAGATCACGGGGAGCTCCTTCACGGAGTTTCTGCGGGACGGCTACACGACGCTCCCCGAAGCGCGGGACCGCCCGCTGTTCATCCACCTCAACGTCTACTGGCGGTACGCCACCTTCACGGAGCGGGTCGCCAGCCGGGCCGTCCGGGACCTGGTCGGCGAGACCTTCGCGGGGTTTGTGTCGCAGTCGATCCAGCACCTCCTCCATGAGATGGCCCAGCGGGTCTTGGCGCGCTTCCCCGCGATCGACGAGGTTACCCTCGAGGCGGAGAACCGCCTGTGGGACACTTCCCGGACGTCGGAAGGCGACCCCCGGGTGAAGGTCTACAGCGATCCGCGTCCCCCTTTCGGGGTCGTCGGGTACACGCGCAAGCGGGCATGAACGACGTCCTGCTGCCCCGGACGCTGTCCGAGGCCCTCGAGTTGAAAGCCCGCCACCCGGAGGCGGTCCCGATCGCCGGCGGGACCGATCTGATGGTGGACCTGAACTTCGACCGGCGCCGCCCGGAGCACCTGATGGATCTCTCCCGCCTGGGCGAGCTCAAGGTGTGGCGCCTGGAGGACGGGGGCCTGTTTCTGGGGGCCGGGCTGACGTACACCGGCATCATGCGGGAGCTGGCCGCGCAGAGACCGCTCGTCGAGGCGAGCCGGGCCGTCGGGTCGCCACAGATCCGAAACCGCGGAACGGTCGGCGGGAACCTCGGTACCGCATCGCCCGCCGGAGACGCGCTCCCGGTGCTCGCCGCCTACGACGCGGAGGTGGTGCTGGCGAGCGCCCGGGGAACGCGCGCGCTCCCGTGGGCGCAGTTCCTGGTAGGACCCAAGCGCACCGCGCTCGCGCCGGACGAATTGATCCTGGGCGCCAGGTGGCGTCCCGTCCGCGGCACGGGCTCGTTCTCGAAGGTCGGCCCCCGCAACGCAATGGTCATCGCGGTCGCGAGCCTCTGCCTCGTGCTCGACGAGGACCGCCGGGAGGTCCGGGTCGCGCTCGGATCGGTCGGCCCGACGGTGCTGCGGGCCCCGGAGGCGGAATCGCAGGTCGCGCGCGCCCTGGCCGCCTCCGGGGTGTGGGACGACCCCGCCGCTCCTCCTTCGGCGGACGCCGTCGACCGGTTCGGGGAGGCGGTGGCCGCCGCGGCGCGGCCGATCGACGACGTCCGCGGGACGGCAGCCTACCGGCGCCGCGCCTGCGCGGTTCTCGCCCGGCGCGCGCTGTCCTGGGCGCTGGCGGACCGGCGGCCGGGAGCGGGCGCGGCGGCCGCGCCCTGAGCGACACTCGCCGACGGATCTCCCCGCCGAGCGATCGGGGAG
>VBAO01000015.1 GCA_005883865.1 Candidatus Segetimicrobium genomatis | reverse complement strand
ACATGCGCCCGGTTCCGTGTGACGACGGTGACGGTCGAATCCACCCTACCCCGTTCGGTCATACGCGCCACTCTCTCCAGGCTCGGGAACGGTGAGGCCCAACCCTTCCGGCCGGGGTTTCCTCGCCGCAAACGATCCGAGGTGATACGATCCCCGCCTTTCGCAGTATAGGTTCAGCACCGGACACGAGTCAACCCGAGGGGGGGTCCCGACGTCACCCGAACGGCGGGCCCTGCCCCCTCCGGGGCGCCGCACCGCCTATGGTACAATCGGGCTTGTGATGGTCAAGGTGCGGCTCTTCGCGTCGTACCGGGAGGCCGTGGGCGCCCCCTGGGTGGAGGTGGCGCTCGAGCCCGGGAGCCGCGGGCCGGCGGTGTGGGCGGCGCTCGTCTCCCGCTATCCGGCGCTCGGGCGGCTGCCGGAACCGTCGAGGTACGCGATCAACGACGAGTATGTGGACGGCGGCCGGCCCCTCGAGGAGGACGATGAGGTGGCGTTGATCCCGCCGGTAAGCGGCGGGGGGGAAAGCCTCATCGCCCAGCGCGCCCCGCTGATCGAGATCACCGACGGCCCGATCCCGATCGACCGTCTGCTTCGAGAGGTTGCCGATCCCCGAGCCGGCGCCGTCGCGCTCTTCCTGGGGGTGGTCCGCGACAACGCGCGCGGCCGTCGCGTCGACCACCTCGTGTACGAAGCGTACGAGGCGCTCGCGCGCCGGGAGATGGAAAAGATCGCCGCGGTGATCGCGGCGCGGTGGCCGGTGACCCGGGTCGCGATGATCCATCGGACCGGCCGGGCCGGGGTGGGGGAGGCGAGCGTGGCGGTCAGCGTCTCGGCCCCGCACCGAGGGCCGGCGTTCGAGGCGGCCCGCTTCGCGATCGACACCCTCAAGGCGACCGTCCCCATCTGGAAGAAGGAGATCTGGGAGGGCGGGGAGGCGTGGGTTGGCGCTGAGCCCTGACGACGGAGAGGGTCACGGCGCGGCACAGCGGCGCGCCGTCCAAATCTTCGAGGATCCGGTCCGGCACCTGGCCCTGGCCGTCGGCGCCGCGATCGGGCTGTACTCGGGCGCGCTCCTCTGGGGCGCGCACCAGGGCTGGAACGCCGTCGCGGCCATGCTGGCCGGCGTGGTGGGCGGGCTCGCCGTGGAATACGAGGCGTCGCCCGTCGTGCAATATGCGGGGTACCTGTTCGGGCTTCTGAGCGCGACCCTCGCGGTCTCGGCCACGAGCCTGGGGGTGCTGGCGTATGGTCCCTGGATCGCGCTTGGGGGGGCGCTCTTTACGACCTGGCCGGCGGTCGCCGGGCTGGCCGCCGCCGACGTCTTGAGCCTGGCGTTCGCCTTGACCGAGGGGCGTTCCCTGTCCCCGTCGAGCTTGCTCGCGCCGGCCGCGGCCCTGGTCTTCCTGCATCTCGGAGCCGCCCAGGTCTCTCGCGAGGTCCGCGCTCGGAGCCACCTCGCGCTCACCGACCCGTTGACCGGGCTCGCGAACCGCAGGCTCCTGGGGTGGCGGCTCGCCGAGGAAGTGTCGCAGGCGCGTCGGGCGAGCGGGACGTTTGCGCTCATGTACATCGACGTGCAGGAGTTCCGCGAGGTGAACGCGCGGCACGGCTACCGCGCGGGCGACCGGGCGCTGGTGCAGATCGCCCAGATCCTCCGGGATACGATGCGGGGCCACGACGTCATCGCGCGGACGGCCGGAGACGAGTTCGCCATTCTGGCCCCGGGCCTCGGAGAGACCGACGCCGTGATGGTCGTTGAGCGGATCCGCGCCGCCGTCGGGCGCGCAACGACGCTTCCCGCCCCGCTGCGGCTCGCCGCCGGGTGGGCGATCGCCCCCCGGGACGGCACGGAGGCCGCGGACCTCATCGAAACGGCCGAGGCCAGCGTCTTCGAGCAGAAGCTGGCGGCCCGATCGGCAGGGCCGTCGTTGCCGGCGGAGCTGATGACCGCGCTGTGGAACCTCCCCGAGGGGGCCCAGCAACTGGTGCGGCTGCTCCACACCGAGCGGATCGAGCTCGAAGAGCACCTGAGCCACGTCGGCCAGTGGAGCATGGACCTCAGCCGGTTGGTCGGGCTCGATCCGGCCCGCCAGGCCGCGCTGGCCCAGGCTGCGCTCGTCCACGACGTCGGCAAGCTCGTGGTCCCCCCCGCCCTCCTGCGCAAGCCCGCCCCCCTCACCCGGGACGAGGAAACGATCCTCGCCAGGCACGTGGCCCGCGGCGCGGCGCTCCTGCGGGCCGTGGGGGTCGACGAGGCCGTCGTCGCGATCGTCGCCGCCCACCACGAGCGCTGGGACGGAGGCGGCTACCCCGCCGGCCTCGCCGGCGACCAGATCCCGCTCGAAGGCCGGATTCTCGCGATCGCCGACGGCTGCGACACGATGACCGCGCGCCGCCCGTACCGGAAGGCGTGGACCACCCCCGAGGCAACCGCGGACCTGCAGCTCGAGAGCGGCCGCCAGTTCGATCCTGCCCTCGTGAGCCTGATCATCCCCGTCCTCACGGCATCGAGGTAGGCCGCCCCGCGGCGTCTGAGAGGCCCGGGCCGGGGGACGAGGACGATGTTCCCCCAAACTGCGCGCATTGCTCCATTGAGTCGGCGGCACTTCTGGGGCGTGCGATGGGTATATTCATCAATGCGCTGGGTGGTCACCACACGGCAGCGGGGGAAAGCCCCTCGCGCGTCGAATTCATCTCGCCCGGGCTCAGCGCGGCTTAGGAGGTCGAACGGATGCTGCGCATTGCGGCTGGAATTGTCGCCGCCGGTGTGGCCCTCAGCGCGTTCTTCATCGCGCCCGCCGGCGCTCAACACGCCGGGGAGAGTTGGCGGTCCCTCATCCCCGGTCTCAAGTCCCAACTCGCCTCGACGTCGGATCCCGAGGTGGCGCTGCGGCTGGCGCTGGTGTATGCGCACGAAGGGTCGTTGATCGACTGGTGGCATATGCTCAAGCAGATCGACAAGATGACCGGCGGCGAAGACCACCGGCGGGAACTGAGCCGTCACATCATGGCCGCCGCCTCGGGGGAGGTCCAGCGAGATCCGAGCAACCTGCTGGCCCGCTACGAGCTCGCATTCGCGTCGTGGTTCGTGGAGCGCGAGCACCGCACGGCGCTCGAGGAATTCCTGGAGATCACCCGGCGGGAGCCTCGCAACGCGATGAACCACGGATACCTGGGCTACATCTACGCGGACCGGCAGGACGCCAAGAACACCATCGCGCAGTGGGAAGATAGCGTCAAGCTGGACCCCGGCAACAGCGCGATCCGCTACATGCTGGGGACCGCGTACAGCCGGGTCGGCCGCACCGGGGAGGCCGCCGTTCAGTTCGCCCTCGCCTACCGCGACCGGACCGTCTACAATTACGTAACGCGCGGCGAGTTGCCGTAGCCGGCCCGCCGGGCCGCCCGGCGGGCCACCATCTGGATCGCCCCGCCCCCGACCGCCATCCCCATCCACGGGAGGCCGAAGGCCAGCGCGACGGCGGCCCCGACCCCGAGCGAGTGGTGGACGCCGTGCAGGAGGCCGACCGTCAGGTCGGCGCCGATCCGGGCCCAGGCCACGGCCGCGGAGGCGAGCAGCCGGCCGGCCGCGCCGCCGCCCGCCGCCTCCGCGGTGATCGCCCCGGCGATGAACGGGGATACGAGCGCAAGCCATGCCATCGCCGGCCCGCGGGCGGCGAGCCCGTCGAGCCCCTCGAACACAACCGCGCCTGCCGCGATCGCGGCAAGCCACCGAAAGATCGCGGACATCCTACGGAGAGAAGGCCTCGTCGAGACCGCCGAGGGTCATGTGGGTGGCGCCTTCGGCGACGAACCGGCCGGCTCGATAGAAGACGGTCACCCGGTCGGCCGTGAGCGTTCCCTGCCGGCGCACCACCTTCACCTGACCCGCGATGACGGCGCTCCCCCGACCGAGATCGATCGTGGCGTCCGCCCCGGTGAGGCGGGCGTCGAAGACCTCCGCCTCGATGGGCCCGTGGACGATCGCCTGCCCGGCCTGGCGAAACACCTCGATCCATCGCCCGCGGATGCGGCCGTCGCGGTTCTGGACCGTGGCCCTGGTGGCGGCGTTCCCGTAGATCACCCCGTGCTCCTTGCCCGCGTCGTAGGCAAGGCGGGCCCCGGTCACGATCAGGTCCGGCTGAGAGAACAGCGTGACATTCCCTTCGGCGTCCAGGTGGTCGCGCACGCGATCGGCGACGATCCGGTCGGCCAGGAGCGCGTACGACGGGGTCTCAACCGACGCGCGACCGCTCAGGACCGCCATGGTGACCCGTTCCCCGCGGGCGACGGTAAGCGTGACTTCCTGGGCGGAGGCCCGCCCCTTCGGGTCCGTGAGGGCCACGCGGCCGCTGAAGGTCGCGGTGCCCGCGGCCCGGTTGACCCGCAGGACGTCGCTCATGACGCGCAACGTGCCGTACGCCGCGGCCACGTGCCCTTTGGCCACGAGCGTGGCTCCCCGGCTGTCGACGGCGATGTCGTCGGCGCTCAGGGTCCCCGGCGTGGTCGCCGGCCCGGAGGGAAGCGGCCCGGCCTCCGTGGACGCGGGGACGGCGAGGGCCATGAAGAGCCCGGCCACCGCGACCAGGGCGGCCGGGTTCGCGCGCATCAACCGGTCAGGCGCCGGGCGCCGACGCGGTGGTCCGGCACCCGGCGCAATAGCCGTAGAACTCGATGCGGTGGCCCACCACCACAAACGCTCCGTCGGTGAGCTTGGACTGTTCCTGCTCGAGGGCCTTGGTGACCCGGCCGCGCGGGATGTCGATGACGGCCCCGCACCGGAGGCAGGCCCCGTGGTAGTGCGGGCGGGCGTTTGGGCAGAACACGCTCCGGCCGTCGCCGCAGGAAAAGCGCCGGACCATCCCCAGTCTCCCCAAGAGGTCCAGCGTGCGGTACGTGGTCGCGAGATTGACCGTGGGGCACGCCGCCCGCGCGCGGCGGCAGATCTCTTCCGCGCTGACGTTCTCCCGGCCCGCGCTGAGCATGCTCTCGAGGATCGCGCGGCGCTGGGGCGTCGCCCGGTAGCCTTCCCGTTGGAGAACGCCGAGCCGCTCGTCGACCGTGCCGACGACGGTCTCTTGGCCGGCCTTCTCCGCAATCCGCTGCGACGCCGCGGACACGGACCCTCCGATTAGAAGAACTCCTGGCGCAGCGCGTCCGCCTGCGCCCGGGTGAGCGGCTGAAGCGTTCGCTTGGCGACGGGGCCGGCCTTGAGCTCGGAGACCTGATCCTCGTAGGTCGGCTCGCCGGTCACCTGGTAGAGGATTCCGATCGGAATCTTGTCGCCCCATTCGTGCGCCCGGCGCCAGGCGGTGTCGCGGTCCTTGGGGTCGTGCCCCGCCTCCTCGAGCTTGTAGACCCGCTCCCGGTAGTAATCGTAGGTATTGACCTTGTTGTAGATCACGCACGGCTGGAGCACGTCGACCAGCGCGTACCCCTTGTGCTGGATCGCGGCCATGATCAGCTTGGTCAGATGCTTGGGATCCCCCGAGAAGCCGCGGGCGACGAACGTCGCGCCGCCGTTGATCGCGGTGGTGAGCGGGTTGAACGCGACCTCGATGCTGCCTTCCGGGGTGGTGCTGGCCACGAAGCCGCGCTGGCTGGTCGGGGCATACTGCCCCTTCGTCAGCCCGTACACCATGTTGTTCTCGGCGATGTGGACGATGTCGGGATTGCGGCGGAGGATGTTGATGAAATGGTTCCCCCCGATCCCGTATCCATCCCCGTCCCCGGTGATGCAGATCACGTGCAGGTCGTGGTTCGCGAGCTTCGTCCCCATCGCGACCGGCAGCGCCCGCCCGTGAATCGTCGTGAACGAGTTCGCGTTCATGTAGTCCGGCAGCTTGCTGCCGCACCCGATCCCCGAGAAGAACATCACCTCGTGCGGGTGGATCTCCAGCTGGGCGAGGGCGCTCTTCACCGCGTTCAGGATCCCGTAGTCCCCGCACCCCGGGCACCACGTGACCTTGATCGGGTTGTTGTAGGTCTTGACGTCAAGCATGGACCTTGGCCTCCTCGAGACGCTGGATGATGTACTCGGAGCTGAGCGGCCTGCCGTCCCACCGCAGGACCATCTTGTCCGGGCGCCTCCCGGTCACCGCGCGCACCAGGTGGGCAAACTGGCCGCTCTGGTTGCCTTCCACGGCGACGAGCTCGCGGGCCGCCTCGATGAGGGGGGTGGCCTTGGCCTCCGGGAACGGCCAGATGTCCACGAAGTGCAGGAGATTCGCCCGCGCGCCCCGGGCGTTGAGGATGTCGACCGCCTCCCGCATCGCCCCGTACGAGCTCCCCCAGCCCATCAACGTGGTCTTGGCGCCTTCCGGGCCGTAGATCGTCGGGCCGCGCAGGTCCTCGACGATGTTGTGGAACTTCCGCCAGCGCTTCCCCGCCATCATCAGCCGGTTCGCGCTGTCTTCGTCCTCGAAATGGCCGTACTCGTCGTGCTCATCGCTGCAGGCCTGGTGGACCGCTTTGGGATGGCCCGGCATCGCCCGCGGAGAGATCCCGCTCGGGGTATCCCGGTATCGCAGATACGGCTCGGCGAGGCGGTCGAGTTGCTCCGGGGTCAGGAGCTCGCCCCGGTCGATCGCCACCCGCTCGATCGGGAACTCCGCCGGGGGAATGAGGCGCATCATCGTGGTCAGGTAGAAATCGGTCATGACGATGACCGGGCACTGCCACTTCTCCGCCAGGTTGAAGGCCCGGGTGGCGGTGTGGAAGCACTCTTCCTGGGTGCCCGGGGCGAGGACGATCCGCGGAAACTCCCCCTGGCTCGCGAAGAGCGCGAAGAGCAGATCCCCCTGCTCGGTCTTGGTGGGCATCCCGGTCGACGGGCCGGGCCGCTGCGCCTCGACGATCACCACGGGGACCTCCGCCATCCCTGCGAGCCCGAGGGCCTCAACCATGAGCGAGAATCCGCCCCCGCTCGTCGCGGTCATCGCGCGGGCGCCCGCGTTCCCCGCCCCGATCGCAAAGAGGATCGCCGCGATCTCGTCCTCGGTCTGCTTCACCACGATGTCGTGCTTCCGGGCTTGGGCGGCCATGAATTCGAGGACCGAGCTCGCCGGCGTCATCGGGTACCCCGACATGAACCGGCACCCCGCCGCGATCGCGCCGACCGCCAGCGCCTGGTTCCCGTTGATCATCATCCGGTCCGGTCGCTCCGCCAGCGGCGAGACCTTCCAATCGAAGGACGCCGCGTACCGCTCCCGCCCGACCCGGTAGCCCTCTTCGGCCACCTTGAGGTTGCCCTGCACGACCGCATCGCCCTTGCGCGCGAAGTTCTGCTTGATGACGCCGGCCACGAACTCGAACGGATATTCGATGATGCCGGCGAGCGCCCCCAGGCCGCAGGTGTTGGCCATAATCTTGTTGCCGCCGATCTCCTGGGCGATCTTCGTGAGGGGCATGCTGTACAGTTGGGCCTTGCGGCGGGTGATCGCATCGTGGTCGAACTTGAGCGCGTCGTCGAACATGAGCGCCCCGCCGGGCACGATGTGGGACCCGTACTGGCTCATGGTCTCCGGGCTGAACGCGAGGAGCATGTGGACGCCCTCGGTGTGCGCCCACAACGGATGGTCCGACACCCTGATCTGGAAGAAGTTGAGCCCGCCGCGGATCCGGGACATGTACTCCGCAAACGCGTGCAGATGGAGCCCGCCGTGACTCAGGGCCTTCGCAAACCCGGCTCCGCCGGACTCTACCCCCTGGCCGGCTTCGCCCGCCAGCCTGATCGTCATGTCGTTACGCCGTTTTGCCACGCCCTGCTCACCCCCGGTCAAGGCTGGGTTCCCCGCGCGTCCCTGCGCCCTCGTGGGGCGCCCCCCGCGCGGTCAACCCGGTTTTGCATCCTTAGATATGATGCCCTGTCGATCATGCCTTCTACTGTAAGAATGCCCTCTATGACTTCTCGGTGGCCCCTCCCTCACCCT
>VBAO01000424.1:2255-3203 GCA_005883865.1 Candidatus Segetimicrobium genomatis | reverse complement strand
TCCAAGAGCCGCGCCCGACTGCTCACGATTTTCCTCACCCATCCTACGGACGAGTTCTATGCGCAGCGGCTGACGTCGATGACCGGGCTCGCCGAATCGTCCGTCCGGTATGAGCTGGGTCGGCTCGAGCGGCTGGGTCTTCTCCTCGCGCGAAAAGCCGGGCGGGAAAAGTACTACCGGATCAACGATCGGCACCCGCTGTTCCCTGAGCTCAAGCAGATGGTCTACAAGACCGCCGGGTTAGGGGAGATCCTCCGGCAGGCGGTCGGGGGGGTCTCCGGCGTCGACGCGGCGTTCATCTACGGATCCGTCGCCAAGGGGGGCGAGCGCGCGGCATCCGACATCGACCTGTTCGTGCTCGGCAGGCCGGAGCAGCTCCGGCTCGCGGCCGCCCTGCACGAGGCCGAAGGGCGCTTGGGGCGCGAGATCAATCTCGCCACCATGGGCCCCGATGAATGGCGGCGCCGGCGCGATGCGCATGAGCGCTTTATCGACGAACTCCTGCGATCCCAGAAAATCTTCCTGGTGGGCGATGAGCAATCCCTTCGCCGAGCTTGAGGACAAGCTAGACCGGATCCGTCCTAGCCGCGCCGATGTCGCCCGGCTTCTTGAGAAGATGGACCACGACCTGGACGCCGCCGAATACAACCGCAACCAAGCCCCCGACTGGGCGCTCAAGATGGCTCACGAGGCCATCCTGAGCGGCTGCACCGCGCTGATGGCGGCCCACGGATACCGGGCCAAAGTGAACGGACACCACTTCGTGACGCTCCGCTTCGCCCAGCTCGCGCTTCCCCAGCAAACGGCGCTCCTCGCCGGCGCGGAGATGCTGCGCCGCCGCCGGCACCAGGTCACCTATGGAACGAACTACCTGGTCTCCGAGGAAGAGGTGGAGGGGGCGCTACAATTGGCTCACCAGCTTGCTCCCCGCCTCAGCGAGGCAGCCCT
>VBAO01000424.1:0-2156 GCA_005883865.1 Candidatus Segetimicrobium genomatis | reverse complement strand
CACCCCGATCGCGTTCGCGACCGCGTTGGCGACCGCCGCGGGGGTCGGGATCATCGGCGGCTCGCCCACGCCCTTCACCCCGAGGTTGTTCGCCACCGGGTCCGGGATGTTCACGGCGAGCGCGTCGATCTCGGGCACCATCGACTGGCGGGGGACCGCGTACGCGTCGAATCCCAGATCGAGCACGTTGCCCGTCTCCGGGTCGGTGACGTGATCCTCGCTTAGCGCCAGCCCCAGCCCCTGGATAACCCCGCCGTGGATCTGGCTCGTGTACTGCAGCGGGTTGATGACCCGGCCGACGTCGTGGCAGGCGGAGATCTTGAGGACGGTCACCTCGCCGGTCTCGGTGTCGACGTCGACCTCGGCGAACTGCGCCCCCCACGTCCGGATCGTGACATCGTCCGGGTTCGCGCCCCGGAATCCCCGGCCGCTGATGGTGAAGTTGCCCATCCGCCCCGTGAGCTCCGCCACCGAGATCTTCCGGTCCGGGACGCCGGCCACGTGCAGGGACCCGGAGGCGAGCCTGACGTCCGTCGGGGCGGCTTCGAGCGCCGAGGCGGCCGCCTCGAGGAGATGCCGCCGCGCCTCCTCGGCCGCCATGCGGACGGCGGGGCCGCACGAGGCGATCGTCTGGCTCCCGGCGGACAGCGGGCTGTAGGGGAAGTCGGTGTCGCCCAGGGTGAGCGTGATGCGGTCCACGGGGAGGCTCAGCACCTCGGCGGCGATCTGCGTGAGGGCGGTCTTGGCTCCGGTCCCGATGTCCTGCGTCCCGATCCGCACCTCGGCCGTGCCATCCGGGTTCACCCGCACCTCCGCGTAGGCCGGAGCGGATCCCGAGCCGCCCCACAGCTGGCTGGCCATGCCCATCCCCCGGCGCTTCCGCCCATCGCCGACCGGCTGCGCCGGCGTGGGCGTTCGCTTCGTCCAGCCGATCGAGCGGGCGCCGAGCTGGTAGGCTTCCCGAAGGTGCTTGCTCGAATAGGGGCGGCCGAGCACCTGATCGTCTTCCGCGTGGTTCCGGAGCCGGACCTCCAGCGGATCCATCCCCAACCGGTCGGCCAGCGCTTCCACGGCGCACTCCAGCGCCACCGTGGCCTCGACGTACCCGGGAGCGCGGAACGCCGCCGCCGGGCCCGTGTGGGTGAAGACCGACGCGGTCTCGGTGCGAACATTCGGGCAGGCGTAGAGCTCCTTCGCCGGGCCGCTCAGGGGGGAGGGGACCGCCCGGTACGCTCCCACGTTGCTGAGCCCCCAGTAGTCGATCGCGGTGAGTCGGCCGTCCCGCCGCGCGCCGAGCCGGATCCGCTGCACGCTTCGCGGCCGCTTGCCCGCCGCCTGGCTCTCCTCGATCCGCGTGAACACGATGCGCACCGGCCGGCGCGTCTCGCGCGAGGCGAGCGCGGCGATCACCGTGTACTTTCCCGCGCCGTTCTTGCTCCCAAACCCCCCGCCCATGAACGGGCTCAGCACCCGCACCCGATCCATGGGGAGGCCCACGGCGGCGGCGACCTGGCGGCGCACCCCGAAGATGTGCTGGGTTGAATCCCACACCACGAGTCGGTCTCCGGACCAGTCGGCGACCGAGCCGTGGGTCTCCATGCTGTGGTGCAGCTGATCGGGGGTGCGCGCCGTGAGCTCCACCGTGACCTCGGCCTCCCGGATCCCCCGGTCGACATCGCCGCGCGCATACTGCTCCCAGGCGCCGCCGAGGATGTTGCCGGCGGGCTGGACGAGCACCGCCCCCGGGCGGATCGCCTCTTCCGCGTCCACCACGTGCGGCAGCACCTCGTACTCCACCTCGATGAGGTCCAGCGCATCGCGCGCCGCCTCGGCATCCTCCGCGAAGACCGCGGCAACCTCGTCCCCCACGTACCTGAGCTCCGGGTCGAAGAGCCAGCTCGCCCCGCTGTGCCAGCGGATCTTCGGGGCGTTGGCGGAGGACAGCACCGCGTGCACGCCGGACGCCCGCTCGGCGTTGCCGGTATCGATCCGGGCGATGCGGGCATGCGCATGAGGGCTGCGAAGGATGGCCCCCCAGAGCATGCCGGTGGGAAACTCATCCGTGGTGTAGCGCGCCCGGCCTCCCACGCGCTCCAGACCGTCCACGCGAGGGACCGGGGTCCCCACGACGGTGAACCGCTCGTCCGCCGGCCAGA
>VBAO01000423.1 GCA_005883865.1 Candidatus Segetimicrobium genomatis | reverse complement strand
CCCCCCGCCGAGACGATGCCGAGGGCCGAACTCGCCGCCCTGCAGCTGAAGCGCCTGCAGATCCTCATCCAGCGGGTGTACGACCGTGTGCCGTTCTACCGCCAAGCGTTCGACGGGGCGGCGCTCGACGACCTCCGCCGTCTTCCCTGGACGCGCAAAGCCGACCTGCGGGATCACTATCCGTTCGGCCTGTTTGCGGTGCCGCGAGACGAGGTCGTGCGCGTCCACGCGTCCACCGGAACGACCGGAAAGCCCACGGTCGTCGGATATACCCGCGGGGATCTGGCCGTCTGGGCGGAGGTGTGCGCCCGCTGTCTCGCCGCCAGCGGCGGCCGCCCCGGCGACGTGTTCCACAACGCGTACGGATACGGTCTCTTCACGGGCGGCCTCGGAATGCACTACGGCGGTGAGCTGCTCGGCATGACCGTCGTCCCGGTGTCCGGCGGCAACACCGAGCGCCAGCTGCTGCTCATCCAGGATTTCGAGCCCCGCGTCATCGCCTGCACGCCCTCGTATATGCTGACGCTCGCCGAGGCGGCGCGCTCGCGGGGGCTCGACCCCCGCCGGTTCTCGCTGCGGTACGCCGTGCTGGGGGCGGAGCCGTGGACCGAGGAGATGCGCCGGCAGATCGAGCGGCTCCTCCCCGTCCACGCGGTCAACATCTACGGGCTGAGCGAGGTGATCGGGCCGGGGGTCAGCAACGAGTGCGTCGAGGCGCAGCGCGGATCGCACATCTTCGAAGATCACTTCATCGCCGAGGCGGTCGATCCCACCTCCGGCGACCCGGTGCCCCCGGGTGAGGTCGGCGAGCTCACCTTCACGACCCTCACCAAGGAGGCGCTGCCGGTCGTCCGCTACCGATCGGGCGATCTTGCCTCACTCGACCCGTCGCCGTGTCCATGCGGCCGGACCCACGTGCGGATGTCGCTGGTGGTCGGCCGGACGGACGACATGCTGATCATCCGCGGCATCAACGTGTTTCCCTCCCAGGTCGAGTCGGTGGTCGTCGATTTCCCCGAGCTGTCTCCTCACTACGAGCTGCGCGTCGCGCGCACGCGCACCCTGGACGAGCTCGAGGTGCGGGTCGAGGCCGCCCCGTCTTATGCGGCAGACCGGGATGCGCTGGGCGCGCGCGAGGCCGAGGTCCAGGTCCTCATCGCCCGCGTGGCCGAGCGCCTACAGGGGGTGACGGGGCTCGGCATCCGTGTCAGCATCGTGCCGCCCCGCACGCTGCCCCGGAGCGAGGGCGGAAAACTGCGCCGGGTGGTCGACGACCGAGCCGCGGAGGCCCGGCCGGGAGCCTAGAAGGTTGCTCCGCCGCTCGAGGACCCGTCAGAGGCGAGCGTGATCCACACGGTGTCGGTGGCGGTGAGCGGGGGGAGTGCCCCGGTCATCGTAATGGTGATCGGGTCGGTCCCCGAGATCGTGGGCGCGTTCCAGTGCAGCCCCCCGGGTGGCGCGAAGCCGAGCGACGTCCCGTTGGGGGAGGTATCAAAGGCCCCATACTCCTGAAAGTGGGCCCACTCCAGCGTTTTCATCTCCTGGAGCACGTTTTGCGCCTCCACTTTATACGCCTTCTTTCGGGCGGCGAGATAACGCGGCACCGCCATCGCGACAAGGATGCCGAGGATCGCGAGCACGACGATCATCTCGATGAGCGTAAACCCGCCTGCCCGGCGATTCAGCCCCTTCCGAACACAGGAGAACATCTTTGCTCCCTCCTCACGCCCCCCAGCGTGCTCTCAACTGGTGGACGCACCGCTCGTCGCCGTCGTGCTCACACCGAAAAGTTCCCACAATACGCATACGGGATCCGGCGGAGCATTCGGGTGGACAATGCTGGCGATGCCGCCCACGCCCACCAGGGCTCCGAATCCCAACTCGAACGTGTAGGGCACACCGAGCGTCAACCCCGGATAGAGCCCGATCCCGGATGTGGGGAACTGCACCCCCGCCGCATTTCCCGTGATCACACCCGCGGCGAACGGCGCAAACGACCCGTTGACGCCCGGATAGATCGGGGTTCCGGCGGGGAGGAGGCCCGTGCCGGGCGGATACGTAAAGAACAGCCACCATTCGGCCCCGTCGCCTTTGACTAGATTGGTGATGAGCGGATTGCAGACAGCCACGATGGTTCCTGAGCAGACCGGTGTCATGGTTACGCCGGCCCCGGTCGCGACGCCCACCGTACTCTGCGTCGTGACCGGAGTGTGGAGGATGAACT
>VBAO01000014.1 GCA_005883865.1 Candidatus Segetimicrobium genomatis | reverse complement strand
AACTTCTCGCCGTCGTCGACCATGGTGAGTGCCGACACGCTGCCCCGCCGTCCGTCCAGGTACTCGAGCGTCTTATCCACGTCGGCGAACGGGATCAAGTAGCGCAGCGGCTGGCTGATCGGGAAAACTCGGAGGCTGGCGCCTTGCTCGTCCGTCAGGTAGTACCCGCCCAGGGCATCGGTGTCCAGCCCGGCGAGGGCGAAGTGGCGGTCGTCGACGAGCACGTACTCGACCCCGGCCTCGCTCAGCACGCGCGGAAGGTGCGGCTCCCAGACCCGCTCGGCGAGCCAGAGGCCCTCGGGGGCGGAGCCAAACTCCGCGGTGATCGTCCGGGTGAGCTTCTCGATCTGGCCGCGCTTGTCCGCATCCGGGATGGCGGCGAGGATCGGTTCGTAGTAGCCGCCGGTGAGGATCTCGACCTGCCCGCGGGCGGCCAGGGCCCGGATCCGCTGGAGGAGGTCGGGCCGGTGGGGCTTGAGCCAGTCGAGGAGCGGCCCGGAATAATGGAGCGCCAGGCGGATCCGGGGGTGGCGTTCCAGCGCCCCCACGAGGGGGGCGTACGCGTTGTCCGTGGCCCTGGCCATGATGTGGTCGAAGTTCCCGACCGGCTGATGGTTGTGGATCGCGAGCGACAGGACGACCGGGTGCATCGGGAGGGTCAGCCCGCGTCTCCGCCTCCGGCCGCGCGCGCCGGCGACAGTTCGACCACGCTGCCCGACGGCATGTAGACCAGCACCAGGGCGAGGCCGCAGAGCGCGAGCGCGAGGCCGAGGACGAAGGTGCTGTGGATCGCCTGCGCGAGCGCCAGCCGGAACATCTCCCGCCCGGCGGGCGTGAGGGGTATCTGAGACGTGAGATCCAGCACCGCCTGCGGGTCGGTGATCCGCCCGACGCCCCCGGCGATCCCGCTCTCGGTCCGGATCCGGGCCGTCAGCACCCCGATCAGGACCGCGCCCTGGAGGCTGACCCCGATCGCGCTCCCGATGTTGCGCACGAAGATGTTGACCGACGTCGCGAGCCCCCGCTGCGCGCTCGGCACCGCGTTCTGCATCGCGATCATGAACATCGTGGCCGTCAGCCCCATGGCCAGGCCCAGCACGGTCATCGAGGTCCACAACTCCCGGATCGGCGCGTGAGCGGTGAGGCGGGTGAGCAGGACAAACCCGCTCACCAGGAGCAGCATACCGCCGGCCGTGACGGGCCGGTATCCCCACCGCAGCGCCAGCCGGCCCCCGACGATGCTCGACAACGTCCAGCAGAGCATGAAGGGCATCAGCACGACCCCCGCCGCAGTCGCGCTCATCCCGATGACGCCCTGGGCGAAGAGCGGGATGTAGACCACGGCGCTGAACATGCTGGCCCCGAGCAGGAAGCCGCCGAGCGACGAGACCGTCACCACCCGGTCCGCGAAGAGACTAAATGGAAGGAACGGCTGCGGGGTCCTGACCTCGACCCGGACGAACAGGACGGCGAGCGCGACGCAGAGCGCGGCCAATCCGCCCGCGGCGGGCGACCGCCAGGGAAACGCCTGGCCGCCCCAGAGCAGGAGGAGCAGGAGCACCACCGCGGCGCCCGAGAGGAGGCCGATCCCGGCATAATCCACCCGTCCCGGACGCGGGGTCCCCGGATCGCGGAATGCCGCCATGATGATCGCCGTCGCCGCGAGCCCCGCGGGGACGTTCAAGAAGAAGATCCACCGCCAGTTCGCGTGGTCGGCGAGCAGCCCGCCGAGGAGGGGGCCCACGATCGCCGCGAGCCCCCACACCCCGCTGAAGATGCCCTGGATCCTGAGGCGCTGCTCGATCGGGTACAGGTCGGCGATGATCGTCAGGGCGATCGGCAGCACCGCGCCGCCGCCCACCCCCTGGAGGAGACGGAACAGGACCAGCTGATCCATCCGCTGCGCCAGCCCGCACAGCACCGAGGCCCCGACGAAGCCGAGGATGCCGATGAGATAGATCCGCTTTCGCCCGTAGAGGTCGGCGAGCCGGCCGAAGATGGGCGTCGTCGTCACGAACGCGATCTGGTAGGCGGCGAACACCCAGGAGTAGAGCGCCAGGCCGCCGAGCGCCCGGGTGATGGTGGGCATCGCCGTCCCGACCGCGGTCTGGTCGATCGCGGCCAGGAACATGCCGAGCATCGCGGCGAGGGTGACGATCGTCCGGCGGGTCACGAGAGCCCCCACCCCAGCCGCCCCGGAACCATGATCCCCCGGGGATCGAACTTCTCGCGCAGGCGGCGCATCAGCTCGAGCCCGCCCGGTGGGGGACCCCACAGGGGAAGGTGCGGCTTCAGCGCGGGCGGCGCCGCCTCGACCACGGCGTAGCCGCCGGCGGCCGATGCGGCGGCGCCGAGGGAGGCGGCCACGGACGGTCCGTCCGCCGCCGCGCAGGCGGCATAGAGCACCCCGGTCCCCGCGTGCGCGAGGACCCCGACGGGACCCGCCGGCGCCCCGGCCTCCTGCGCGCCGGATGCGAGATCGGCCCAGCGCGCGATCGGCCCGCCGGCCCGGAAGATCACCCCGGCCGGGTGGGCGTCGGGGGACGGGAACTCGGCGACCGCCCGCCACAGGGCGGTGTGCGCCGCGCCCTCCAGCACCTCGATGCGGCCCCGGGATCCTGCGAGCGCCCGCATCTCATCGACGTGGCGCACCCGGCTCTCGGCCAGGCCTTCCGCGAGGACCAGCACCCCCCAGGCATTCGGGTCCGGCGCGGTCACGCCGGCGGCCTTCGTGACGTGCCGCAGGGCGTGGGGGTCCGCCGCCTCGAGCGCCGCGGGCAGGAGGTAGGAGCGCATGATCGCCGTCGTGAGCTCGTGGGCGGCGGCCCGAGTCGGGACCGTGACGAGGATGGTCTGGCCGTCGCCGGGAAACGGCGAAATCTTGAATGTCGCCTCGACGATCACGCCCGCCGACCCCAGCGACCCGATGAACATCTTCGTGAGGTCGTAGCCGGCGACGTTCTTGACGACTTTGCCGCCCGCCTTGATGACCTCGCCCGTGGGCAGCGCGACCCGGATGCCGATCAACATGTCGCGAATCGAGCCGTAGAGCAACCGCCGCGGTCCGTTCCGGTTGGCCGCGATGAGCCCGCCGATCGTGGCGGCCCCGCCGCCCGGGGGATCGAGCGGGAGCCATTGGGTGTGCCGGCCGAGCTCCGCCTGCAGGTCGCGGAGCGGGGTCCCGGCGCGCGCCGCCACCACGTAGTCGGCCGGCACGTAGTCGGTGATCCCCGAGAGGCGCCGGGTATCGATCACCAGGTCGGCGCGCGCCGGGACCCCGCCGAGGTGCTGGTGCACGCCCGCCCCGCGGGGGAGGACCGCCGCGCCGCGCTCGCCGGCCGCGGTCATGAGGCGGGCGGCCTCTTCGCCGGATCCCGGATGCGCCGCGACGGCGGGGCGCACGCCGTCCACGGCAAGCGACGCCAGGGCCGCCTGATCGGTGATGAGGTGCGCTGCCCCGACGATCTCCCGCGCCCGGTCGGCGAGGTCGCCGGTCATGCCGGATCCCGCGCGCCGCCCGGCCGCTCCCCCGCCGCGTACGCCTGGTCGAGCAGGTCGATCAGGTGGCGGACGTGCGTGCCCAGCCCGAACGCGCGGATGCCCGAGGCGATCTGCAGCATGCAGCCGGGGTTTGGGGCGACGACCAGATCGGCGCCGGTCTGCTTCACGGCCGCCATCTTCTCCTCGAGGATCTGCCGCGAGTACGCCGGCTGGATGAGGTTGTAGATTCCGGCGCTGCCGCAGCAGCGATCGGAGCCTTCCATCTCGACGAGTTCCAGCCCGGGAATGCGGCGGAGCAGATCCCGGGGCTGGCGGCGGATCCCCTGGCCGTGGACGAGGTGGCAGGGATCCTGATAGGTCACCCGCGCCCGGACCTCGCCGAGCGGACCGGCGAGGTCGCGCTCCATCAGGAACTCGGTTACATCGCGGCAGAGGCGGCTGTACCGTGCCGCCTTCTCCGCGTAGTCCGGATCGTCCCGCAGGAGGGCGTCGTACTCCTTGCTCGCGCTGCCGCACCCGGCCGCGTTGATGACGATCGCATCGACGCCGGCCCCGAGGAACGCGTCGATGTTCCGCCGGGCCATGTCGCGCGCCCCCTCGCGCTCGCCGTTGTGCAGATTCAACGCCGCGCAGCAGGTCTGGCCGCGTGGGACGACGACCTCGCAGCCGTTCCGCCGCAGGACCCGGATCGTCGCCTCGTTCAGGTCGGCGAAGAGCAGGCTCATCACGCACCCGCTCAGCAACCCGACCCGCGCCCGGCGCGGGCCGATCGCGGGGAACACCTCCTGGGGCGGAGCAAAGAAGCGGTCGGGGACGGGGGGTAGGAGGGCCTCCATCTCCGCCAGGCGCCGCGGCACCAGGTGGAGCGCGCGCGCGAGGGTCCCGACTCGACTCCGCTGGTAGAGCCGCAGCAGGGCCGCCCCCAGCCTGAGCCTGCCGGGGAAGGGCATCAGGTGGCGGAGGGCGAGGCGCGTCAGGCGACGGGCGGCCGGCGAGCCGGTCGGGCCGATCTCAGCCCGGGCCGCTTCGATGATGGTGCCGAACTTGACGCCCGAAGGGCAGACGGTCTCGCACGCGCGGCACCCGAGGCACACATACATGTGTTCTTCGAACCGGGCGTCGATCGGAATCCGGCCCTGCGCCACCGCCTCGATCAGGTGGATCCGTCCTCGGGGGGATTCGGTTTCCATCCCGAGGATCCGGTACGTCGGGCAGTGGGGCAGGCAGAACCCGCACTGGATGCACCGGTCCAGTTCCGGGATCGCGAGGCGCGGGATCGGTTGAGCGGCCGGCTCCGCCCCTGCGCTACCCAGGGTCTGGTCGGTGGGCATCGGCGGCGCGGGCTAGATCCACAACCCCGAGGCGGCGAGGCGCGGCGCCCGCCGGGCCATGAGCTCCCCGCAGGAGACCGGTGTGGGGAACACCTTGAAGGGGTTCATGAGATCCTCCGGATCGAACGCGGCCTTGAGCCGGCGCTGGGCGTCGAGGTCGGAGGCGGAGAAGATCCACGGCATGTAGTTGTTCTTTTCGATCCCGATCCCGTGCTCCCCGCTGAGGGTCCCCCCCACCGCGACGCAGGCGGCCAGCATCTCCTCGCTGGCCTTGAGCACCCGGTCGCTCTCTCCCGGCGCGGCCGCATCGTAGGGGATGAGCGGATGCAAGTTGCCGTCCCCCGCATGGAAGACGTTGACGACGCGGAGGCCGTGCCGGCGCGCGATCTCCATGACCTGGCGCATGATCGCCGGGAGCTGGCTCCGCGGGACGACCGCGTCGTTGAGATAGTAGTTGGGCGCGAGCCGCCCCATCGCCCCGAACGCCCCCTTCCGGCTCGCCCAGTACAGGTGCCGCTCTTCCTCGGTGCGGGCGATGCGAACCTCGCGGACCTGGTTCTTCCGGCATACCTCATCGACGATTCCCGCCGACCGGTCGATGGCGTCACAGACCCCTTCCACTTCGATCAACAAGATGGCCCCGGCGTCCAGCGGGAGCCCCGCGTGCACCACCGGCTCGACGGCTTCGACCGTCAGCTGATCGATCATCTCGAGGGCTGTCGGGGCGATCCCCGACGCGATGATGTCCGCGACCGCCTGGCTCGCCTCCGCGATCGTCCCGAAGATCCCGAGCATGGTCCGCACGCCTTCGCGGCGCCGCATCAACCGCACGGTCACCTCGGTGACGATCCCGAGCGTCCCCTCGGATCCGACCACGAGACCGGTGAGGTCCAGCCCCGGCTCGTCGGCCCCGCGGCCGCCAAGCCGCTCCACCGAGCCGTCGGGGAGCACCAGGGTCAGCCCGAGGACGTGGTTCGTCGTGACCCCAAACGCCAGCGTGTGGACGCCGCCGCTGTTGTTGGCGACGTTTCCGCCGATGCTGCACGCCGATTGGCTGCTGGGATCCGGCGCGTAGAAGTACCCGCTGCCTTCCACGGCCTTCGTGACGTCGAGGTTGATCACCCCCGGCTGGACGACCGCGCACCGGTTGTCGAGGTCGACGTGGAGGATGCGCTTCATCCTGGCGAGCGACACCAGGATCCCGCCGATCGGGGTGATCGCCCCCCCGGAGAGCCCCGTCCCGGCCCCCCGGGGGATGAGCGGGACGCGGTGCCGGCGCGCCGCGTTGACGACCCCGACCACTTCTTCCGTGGACCCCGGAAGCACGACGAGGTCCGGGATGGCGGTGAGGACCTGCGCGCCGTCGTATTCATAGGCGATGAGGTCGGCGGGGTGGGTGAACACGCGGTCGGATCCCAGGACCTCCTGCAGCGCCCGCGTCAGGGCGGTCCGATCTTCGATTCGATGGCGGAGATCGGCAAGCTGCACGGCGATTTGAGTATAACATACGGGCCTTGGAGGCCGATCGAACGATGGAGATGAAATCAGTCGATCGGAGGAGAGGAATTCTTGGGCTCCAGGTCGCATTAGGGAGGGTAGGATGCGATATCTGCAGCGCGCGCTTCGACCCTCGGTCGTCAGACCGCTGGTCCTCGGTCTCCTGATGACGGTCTTCGCGATCGTCGCCGGGTGGGTGCTCGTCTCCCCCGCCATGGTCACGGACAAGGCCACGCAGGAGTGGTACAGCCAGTAGGAGGCCGCACCGCAGCACCGTACCCCGCCGTTCTTCCCGCGAGCACCGCGCCCGCAACGCCCGCCCGAGCCCGAGCCTACGCGAACCCAGGGGCTGCAACGAAAGGACATTGCGGTCCCCTCCGGAAAATCCCTCCGCAGGCGATGCGGCTGTACACGATCGGGCATTCCACGCGACCCTTCGACGATCTCGTCGCTGCGCTCCAGAGCTTCGGGGTTCTCCTCCTGGTCGATATCCGGACCGTGCCGCGGTCGCGTCACGCTCCCCAGTTCAACCGCGAGGCGCTGAGCCGGCACCTGTCCCGCCGAGGCATCCGGTACCGGCACATGGCCGGCCTCGGGGGGCTCCGGAAGCCGCGTGCGGACTCGACCAATACGGCCTGGAGGAACGCGGGCTTCCGGGGATTTGCGGATTATATGGAAACCCCCGAATTCCCCGCGGCGCTGGAGGCATTGCGGACCCTGGCCCGGGACGAGGGACCGGGGGCGATCATGTGCGCCGAGGCGGTCCCGTGGCGCTGCCACCGTTCGCTCGTCGCGGACGCCCTCACGGCGTTGGGGGATGAGGTCCTGCACATCATGGGCCCCGGGAACGCCCATCCCCATGCGCTCACCCCGTGGGCGCAGATCGACGGGGGCCGGATCTCGTACCCAGGCGCGCCCGATCACGTGCGTGCCGGGTGCAGCGCGGTCCCCGGGTCTCGCGCTCCCGCGGTGGGTCGCCGCCCCGGGCGACGCTCCTCTCCTCGGGCCGAGCAGAAGCCGCTCTTATAAAGGAAAGGAAGGCACACGCAAGATTCGGTAAGGGAGGTCAGCATGGACACGCCCGACCTGTGTTTTACGCCTGCGACAGAACTCAGGCGGTTGATCGGCGCGCGTGAGGTCTCACCGGTCGAGGTGGCCGATGCCGTCCTCAGCCGGGTCGACCGGCTCAACCCGACCCTCAATGCCTTCCTGACGGTGACCGCCGCCCGGGCGCGGGCGGACGCCAAGGCGGCGGAGGCGCGCGCG
>VBAO01000013.1:4285-14559 GCA_005883865.1 Candidatus Segetimicrobium genomatis | reverse complement strand
CGCTACGGCGTTCACCTCGCCTCTGCCCCTCGGGATCCTGCTGTTCGCCCTCGTCCTCGTGTTCCTCGGAGCGATGAGCTTCTCCGCGGTGCTCGGGGTGGCGATCGAACGCGTGGCCTACAAACCGCTCCGCAACGCCGGCCGGCTGGCGCCGCTCATCAGCGCATTGGGCGTATCGGTCTTCCTGGAAAACGGCACGATGAACACGGTGGGGCCGCGGCCGCGGTTTTTCCCGGATCTTTTTCCCACCAACATGATCTCCATTTTCGGGCTGTCGTTCGCAAACAAGCAGCTCATCATCCTGGTTGTGGCCGCCCTCCTGATGGTGTGGCTGCATTATCTGATCAACTATACATTCTTCGGCCTGGCAGTGCGGGCCACGGCCGAGGACAAGGATGCGGCGAGCCTCATGGGCGTTGACATCGACCGCGTGATCGCCATGGTCTTCGTCATCGGCCCCGCCCTCGGCGGGGCCGCCGGCGTCCTGGTCGCCATGCTCTACGGCGTGGTGGTCTGGAACATGGGGTTCCTGGCCGGCATCAAGGCGTTCACCGCCGCGGTCCTCGGCGGCATCGGAAATATTCCCGGCGCCATGCTGGGCGGGCTCGCCCTTGGGCTCGTGGAGACCTTCGGCGCGGGCTATCTGCCGATCCTCACCCACGGGGTGATCGGCCCCGAGTACAAAGACATCTTCGCGTTTGCCATCCTGATCGTGATCCTGGTGTTCCGGCCCATGGGGATCCTGGGAGAGCGGGTGGCCCGGTAATGGAAGCCGCCAGCCTGCCGCGGCCGAAGGCGCGGGCCAAGCACGCCGGGGCGGCATCCAAGGCACTCGTGACCCTCGCGCTCCTGGCCCTGCCGGCGTTTCTCGGGCCGTTGATGCATGCGGTCGGCAGGGTCATTCCGCTGGGCTTCTTTTCGGCCGGAGACCGCTATATGTTTCGCGTACTCGATCAGGCCGGCATTTACATCCTGCTCGCGCTCGGGCTGAACATTGTGGTGGGCTACGCCGGCCTCCTCGACTTGGGCTACGTGGCCTTCTATGCGGTCGGCGCCTACGTCTACGCGCTCCTGGCCTCGCCTCAACTCGGGCTGCACATCCCGTTCTGGCTCGTGCTGCCGCTCGCCCCGTTCATCACCGCGCTCTTCGGGGTGCTCCTGGGGGCTCCCACTCTGCGGCTGCGAGGGGATTACCTGGCGATCGTCACGCTTGGATTCGGGGAGGTCATCCGGATCCTCCTCAACAACCTCGACCCGCTCACGAACGGGCCGCGCGGCGTCATCGATATCGACCCGGCGACGCTGGACACCACGAAGCTGCCCGCGATGTCCCTTGAGAGCGCGCACCTGGTTCTCTACCCGAAAGCCCTGCACGTCCTGCAGCATCTTCCGGTCACACTGGTGTCTCCGGTCCAGTACTACTACCTCCTGATGGTGCTGTGCGCGGGCGCGATCTTTCTCTCCTACCGGTTGCAGCGGTCGCGGACGGGGCGTGCGTGGGCAGCGATCCGCGAAGACGAAGATGCGGCGCAGGCCATGGGCATCAACAAGACCGCCATTAAGCTCCTCGCCTTCGCGATGGGTGCGAGCACGGCCGGTTTCTCGGGGGTGATCTTCTCGGGGCTGCAGGGCTTCGTGAGTCCCGAGAGCTTTGTGCTGGTGGAATCGGTCAACATCCTCGCGATGGTCGTGCTGGGCGGCATGGGGAGCATCCCCGGGGTCGTCCTCGGCGCGCTCATTCTTACCGTGCTGCCTGAGGTGCTCCGCGAGTACGCGCAGTACCGCTTCACGATTTTCGGGCTCGGGCTCACGTTCATGGTGCTCGTGCGCCCCGAGGGACTCTGGCCCAGCCGCGCGGGCCGCGTGGAGCCCCCGGAGGCGGCGCCGGACCAGAAAGCTCCTGACCGACCGCCCGCGTCGGTTCGGGAAGCTCCCGCGCGCCTGGGCGGGCCGGCGGTGGAAGTCCGCGCATCGCTCAGCGGCCGCGAGACCACCCCGACCGGCGGGGCGGTCCTCATCCTCGACGGCGTCTCAAAGACCTGCCGTGATCGGTCCGAACGGCGCCGGCAAGACGACCCTCTTCAATCTCATCACCGGCGTCTATGCGCCGACATCCGGCGTCATTCGCTTTCACGATCGCATGCTCGGCGGCCTGCGTCCCGATCAGGTCACGGCGCGGGGCATCGCCCGCACCTACCAGAACATCCGGCTCTTCAAGGGGATGTCGGTGCTGGACAACATCCTGGTCGGGACGCACAACTGGACGAAGGCGACCGCCCTCGATGCGATGTTGAATACGCGGCGCGCGACGCGCGAGGACCGGGACAGTCACCGCGCCGCGCGCGATCTGCTCGACTTCACCGGGATCCGACAGTACGAGTCCCTCCTGGCGATGAACCTGTCCTACGGAGATCAGCGGCGCCTGGAGATCGCGCGCGCCATGGCCACGCACCCCACGCTGCTCCTGCTGGACGAACCGGCCGCCGGGATGAACCCGGCCGAGACGGCGCAGCTCATCAGCCTGATCAGGCGCATCCGCGATCTCGGGATCACGGTCATGCTCGTGGAGCACCATATGAAAGTGGTCATGCAGGTGTCCGAGAACATCGTGGTGCTGGATCACGGCGAGAAGATCGCCGAAGGCGGGCCGGGCGAGATTCAACGCAACGACCGCGTGATCGAGGCCTATCTGGGAAAGGTGGGCTGACGGACGGTGGCCCGCGGCGAGGCGCCCGAGCGCAATGCCGCCGGCCGGGAGGGGGCCCCCATCCTCGAGGTCCGGGACCTCGTCGCCCGGTACGGCCAGATCACGGCGCTGAAAGGGATATCGCTCACGGTCAACGAGGGACAGATCATCGCCCTCATCGGCGCGAACGGCGCCGGGAAGTCGACGACGTTGCGGGTCATCTCCGGGCTGCTCCGGCCCGCCACCGGCGATGTGCTGATTCAGGGGCGCACCATTAGATGGGCCACGCCACGCGCCATCGTCTGCATGGGGGTCGTCCACTGTCCGGAGGGCCGGCGGATCTTCACACGGCTGACGGTGCTGGAGAACCTGCGCCTCGGCCACTACACGCGGGGCAAGACTGATCTCGACCCGGCCATGGCCCGCGTCTACAAGCTATTTCCGATCCTCGAGGAGCGGCAGTCTCAGCTGGGCGGAACCCTGTCCGGCGGGGAGCAGCAAATGCTGGCGATCGGCCGGTCCCTGATGCTCAGGCCGAAACTCCTGCTCCTCGATGAGCCGTCGCTCGGCCTGGCCCCCCTGCTGGTCCAGCAGATCTTCGAGACCATCGCTGAAATCAACCGGGAAGGCACCAGCGTGCTGCTGGTCGAGCAGAATGCGAACATGGCCCTACGGATGGCCGACCGCGCCTACATCCTCGAAACCGGGCGGATCGCACTCGAGGGCAGCGGTCCTGATCTGCTGGCCAACGACGCGGTCCGAAAGTCATACCTGGGCGAGCTCTAAGAAAACACCGCGGGGCCCGGCGAGGGCTGACGCCGGGCCCCGTGTGTGGTTCGCGGAAGGGAGCCTAGTCCGTGGCCTGCACCACGAGTTTGAACTGCCCATTCGCGACGGTGTAGATGTACAGTGGAGCGTTGACGACGTCGCCGTTCGCGTCGAACCGGTACCGAGGGATCAGGATGCCGGGAACCGCCTGCGTGTGGAGCACGTCGATGATCTTGCTTTTGTCGGTGCTCCCGGCCGCCTTGATCGCGGCCAACATGATGTTGCCGTGCTCGTAGCCGTAGATCTCGTACCCGTTGGGGTCGCTCCCGAACTTCGTCTTGTACTTCGCGGCGAACGCCTTCACCCCCGCAGGCGCTTCAGGACCCGAATACGGCGGGGCCTGGAAGGTAATGTACGCGGCATCCGCCTTCGACGTCATGCTCCCCATGCTGCCCGCCGCCTTGATCATCGCCGGGTCGAACCACCCGTCGCAGCCGATCACCGGCTTCTTGTACCCGAGTTGGCGGATCTGCCTCAGCATGAGCCCGGCGGACGTGGGGAAGTTGGTGCAGTACACGATCGCGTCGGGATTCTCCATCTTGATGATTTTGGTGAGCACCGGGGAATAGTCGACGTCCTTCGGCTCGACCCCGCCGGTCGAGGTGATGGAACCGCCGCCCGCCTCGATGGTCGATTTCGCGACCTCGATCACGCCCTGGCCGAACGCCTGCTTGTCACTCAACAGCGCGAATTTCGTCGCGTGGAGGGCCTTCATGACGTAAGCGACGCCGCGCTTGCCCTGGATGTTGTCGTTGGCGATCGGCCGGAACAGGTTGTGCCAACCCTGCAGCGTGATCCTGGGGTTGCTGGAGTTGACGATCTGCGGGAGATTGGCCTTGTTCTCGATCGGGGCGCCGGCGAGCGTCGCGCCCGAGCAGAAGTGGCCGATCAACGCGACGTTCCTCGGGTCGTCGGCGATCTTCGTTGCCACGGTCGCCGCCTGCTTCGGATCGCACTGATCGTCCTCCGGCGCGATGACGACCTGCCGTCCCAGGACGCCACCTTTCGCGTTCCACTCATCAACCGCGAGCTTGACGCCGTTGAGCCAGCCCTGACCGAGCTGCGCGACGTCTCCCGTCAGCGGTCCCGCCCACGCGATCTGAAGAGGTTCCGAGGCCGGAAGCGCCGAAGGGGGCTGGACGGACATGAAGACAAGAAAGACAAGCGCTGTTATCACCGCCACGCTGGACGGGGCACGTGAATGCATGGATCATCCCCCCCGCACCGGACCTGAGGTCCGGACCCGATTGTGATCGCAACGGGTGATGCTTAGACACTGGTAAACGCCGGTCCTGCAACGCCGCGCCGGCGTCTCGTCGCCGGTACCCACCCAACGAACATGCCATGAATCAATCGGAGGCGGATCATGGAGATTGCCGGTCTTGAGTGGTTCCGTCTGTATCCCAGGGTCTTCAAGGAGGCGTGGACCGAGGACGAATACGTGTGGCCGAGCCGCCTGCCGTCGTTTCTGGTCAAGGCGACGGCGGACGACGGTCGGTACGGCATTGGTGAGGCGACGAGCCAGATCTGGTATCTGGGTGAGACCGCGGAGCACATCGAGGCGTGTCTCCGAGCCTACGACGGCGCGCTGCGCGGGTCCGATGCAGAGAACTTCGCGATGGCGCAGCACGCGATGGAAGCCGCCGTCTCCGGCGGCATGCCGGGGGGCCGGACCGCGCGGTCCGGGGTGGACATGGCCCTCTACGATCTGGTCGGGAAGGCGCGGGGCCTCCCCGTCCACGCCCTGCTGGGCGGCGCATACCGGCAGGACTTCGAATTGCTGACGAACCTCTACTTCAAGACCCCGGAGGCGATGGCGGCGGCATGTCAGGACTTTATCGGCCGCGGGTTCAGAGGTCTGAAGGTGAAGGTCGGGGACGTCCTTCTCGCCAAGGGATGGGACCGGGCCAACCTCGAGAGCGAGCTCGCGAAGCTCGAGGCGGCGCTGGCGGTCGTGCCGCGCGACGTGTACGTGGATGCCGACGCCAACCAAAGCTGGGACAACGCGAAGTGGACGGTGGCGCTCATCGAGCGATTCTCCGGGCACGATAACCTGTCCATCGAGCAGCCCCTCCATTATGCGGATCTCAGCGGCGCGGCATTTGTCCGCGCCCATACCCGTGTGCCGCTGATCCTCGACGAGTCGGTCTGGTCGCCTCGTGCGATGATGGAGATCGTGCGTCTCGCGGCCTGTGATCGCATCGTGCTGAAGCTCAATCGCCTGGGCGGGTTTTTCCCCTCCCTGCAGGTGATCGCGATGTGCGAAGCGGCGGGCATCGGGGTGAGCGTCGACACCAATCCCTACACGCTCGTCGGGGACACGGCGGTCTGCCACATCGCCGCGGTGGTCAAGACGTCCTATCCGGTGGACTGCGAAGGCCACGTCTCCTTCCTCACGCTCGGGCCGGAGTCGCCCTTTCGAGGAGGGATCACCGTGAGGGACGGCCGCGCCCGGCTCCCTGACGCGGCGGGTCTGGGGGTCGACGTGGACTGGGACGCGCTGGCCCGTCACACGGCGCGTGGGGTCGCCGGCGTTCAAAGCGCGCTCCGATAGTCGCCGGCCCTTCCGGCACCGGCGCGCGCTGCGAAGACCCGGCCCGCGAAGCGTCACCCATGTTCATCTCAGGAACGGCTGACCGGAGGTGGAACCCATGCGCTGGAAGCGGGCATTGACCGTCGTCGGCGTGCATGCGGAAGGCGAGTACGGGAAGGTCGTGACCGGCGGCGTGGTGGACGTGCCGGGGAAGACGATGTTCGACAAGATGCAGCACCTGCGCGATCACGAGGACGGCCTGCGAAAGTTTCTCCTCTACGAACCCCGAGGCGCGGCGGTCCACAGCGCGAACCTGGTGCTGCCTTCGAACCACCCGAAGGCGGCGCTCGGGTACGTCATCATGGAATCGGTCGAGTACCCTCCGATGTCCGGTTCGAACACCATCTGCACGGTGACCGCCATCCTCGAGACTGGCATCCTGCCGATGCAGGAACCCGTCACCCATCTGACGCTCGAGGCCCCCGCGGGGCTCATCGGCGTGACGTGCCAATGCCGGGATGGAAAGGTCCTCCAGGTAAAGTTTCGGAACGTCCCCGCCTTCGCGCATTACCTCGATGTGCCCGTCGAGGTCGAGGGCACGGGGACCGTGACCATCGACGTGGCCTACGGGGGCATGTACTATGCGCTCGTCGACGCCAAGGCGTTGGGCCTGGCCCTGAGCCCGGACGAAGCCCGGGACATCTGTGGGCTGGGGCAGAAAATCAAGGCGGCCGCGAAGGCGCAGCTCAAGGTCGTCCATCCCGCCAACCCGAAGATTCGGGACGTCACGATCACGGAATTCATGGGGCCGCTGTCGCGCAGGGGGAAACGCCTGACCGCCCGCAACACCGTGGTCGTGTCTCCCGGCAGGCTCGACCGATCGCCGTGCGGGACAGGGACGTGCGCGCGGCTCGCGGTGATGCACGCCCGGAAGCAGATCCGGGTGGGCGAGGTCTTCGACCACCAGTCGATCATCGGCAGCCACTTCATCAGCGAGATCGTCGGGACGACCCGGATCGGCTCCAGGCCGGCCATCATTCCGACGGTGGCCGGCCGCGCGTGGATCACCAGCATCGGCCAGTACGGCTACGATGCCGATGACCCGTTCCCCCAAGGATATACGCTCTCGGACACCTGGATGGAGGCGATCTCGTAACCCAAGCGATCTGGTCGCCGGGGGTTACCGCAGCACTTCCGGGTTCACGACGTTGATGGGGTCGCCGGCGGCAAAGGCATCCGCGTTGGCCAGGCTGCGCGCGAAGAGGTTATAGACGGCGGTATCGGTCCATCCCGCCGCGTGGGGAGTCAGGATGACATTATCCAGCTGTTTTAATGGATGCTGCTCCGGCAGGGGCTCGTGGTCGAACACGTCGAGGCCCGCGCCCCCCAGCCTGCCCCGGGTGAGCGCCGCCACCAGGGCATCGGTGTCCACGAGGGGCCCGCGCGCGGTGTTGATCACCATGGCGCCCTGCGGCAGGAGGTCCAGCTCACGCGCCCCGATCATGCCGCGCGTCTCGTCGGTGAGCAACGCGTGCAGGCTGAGGAAGTCGGAGCGCCGCAGGAGGACGTCGAGCGAAACGAACTCGACCCTGGCCCTGGTCCTGCGCGGCGCCTCAGGATGGCGAGTGTAGCAGAGAACCCGGAGGCCGAAGCCCTCGGCGATCTCGGCGACGCGCTGGCCGACGTTGCCCAAACCGATCAGGCCTAGGGTCTTGCCGTGCAGCTGCAGTCCGTGGCACTCCTCCACCTTCCACTCGGGGCGTCGTGCAACCGCGTCGGCCGTCAACAGCTTCCTCGCCAGCGCCAGCAGCAGCGCAAAGGTGAACTCGGCAATGGAATCGTTCCCCCAGCCGGGGACGTTGCAAACGGCGATGCCCCGGTGAGTGGCGTGCGGGACGTCCACCCTGTCCCAGACCCCCGTCCCCGCGAAGGAGATCACCTTGATGTTGGGGAGGCGGTCGATGAGCGTCGGGGTGGCGTACATGACATCGTTGACGAGGACGGTCGTCTCTTCCGGCCATGTCTCGGGGACATGCAGCTCGTCATGGAAGATGCGCTTGGGCAGGTGCGGCAGCAGCGCGTCGAAATCTAATCTCGGAATGTGCTTATAGTGCGCGGGAATCGTCACGGTGCCGAAATCAGCTGACATCTCGTCTGCTCCAGTTCGCCCGCGACGCGTTACGGCTGCACGCGCTCCAACACCCGACTCTGGGCGCCCTCGACCGGCGCCAGGCCGCCACGGGCGGTCCGGGCGGCTTCCAGTCCGGTCACGGCGGCGACTTCCATCTCGGGAAACCCGAGATAGTCTCCGGCGAGCAGCACATTGCCGAGCGACCGCTCGAGGGCCGGTTGGAGCCGGTGTCGCCCGGGCGCAATATACGGGATCGCGTGTTCCCAGCGGTGGACGATCACCTCCCGCACGACGTCTTTGACCTCCGGGAGGATCGTGGACAGGTCACGGAGGAAAGCCTCCTGGATCTGCCCATCCGTCATCTGGAGAAGGCGCCGCCCCAAATCGCCGCCCCCATAGACCATCAGGCTGCCGCCCGGCTCGCGTGGCCCGGACCCGCGCAGGACGTTGGCGTGGTTGAAGAGCATGTTGAAGGCCTTGCCGGGAGTGGCAATCGCGTACACATCGTCCCACGGCATGGGCCCGCTCTCCCCGGTGAGCACGGCACCGCACACGAACGGTCCGTACGGAATGCGGGCCAGCGCGTCTGCGGTATCCGCCGGAAGGCCCCGCACGATCCGATGCGTGACGTACGCCGGGGTGGCCGCGATGACGTACTTGGCCGAGACGTCCCGCACGCGTCCCGCCACCCGGACGCGGATCCGCGCCCCGGTCGGTTCAGGCACCACCTCCTCGACGGCGGCGCCGGTGACGATCCGAGAGCCAAGATGGCGGGCGAGCGTCAGCGGGAGCAGCGCCGAGCCCCCGATGAGATTTCGCGCGAGGGTCAGGTTGCTGTCCCAGACGACCGCGAACAACCCCGCTCCGCAGCCCGCCGTGATCTCGTGCGGCTCGGCAGTGATCCGTTCGGCGATGGCGCGGAAAATCGCCTCGACCTCGGGGTGCATGACCCCGAGGTAGTCGGCGAACGTTTCATTCTCACGATACGCGAGCTCGCGCGCCCGGGCGGCGGACGCCGACTCGCCTATCTGTCGCCGGGCGGCACGCTGAAACCCTTGGGCCGCCCACCGTAACTTGAGACCGCTTTTGATGAACGAGAGGCGGGCCGCGGGGGACAGCGGAAGACGCAGCGGGTACGTTTCCGGCGCACCGCTGGCAACGACCTTGCCGTTGACGGCGAGCCCCATGCGGTTCCCGGGGATGGACTTGGTCTCGAGGCCGGCCTCATCGACGAGCCGCGCCAGGTGGGAGTCGGGACCCCCGAACAGGTGCGCGCCGAGGTTGAGCTAGTACTGCATGCGCGACTCCGACCGCATCCGCCCACCGACCCTGTCGGCCGCTTCGAACACGATGATGTTGCGGTCGCGGAGTTCCCAGGCTGCCGAGAGGCCTGCGATCCCGCCACCCACGATGACGACCTCATAGTCCCCATCTTGCGAAGCTGGGATGACCATACCGCCCTCCTACCGGACGGAGGTGTCTCCCTACCCTCGCAGTGACGTGACCTCTTTGAGCGCGCCCGCGTTGATGAGGAGACTCTTGAGCTCGTCGGTCTTCTGCGCGGAGAGGGGACGGATGGGCGGACGGGGCTTGCCGACTCGGAACCCGACCAGGTTGGCGCCGGCCTTGACGGAGGCCACATACCCTTCAGTGACAAGGAACTGCATCACCGGCCACATCCTCTCCCAAAGCGCGCGGGCGTCGCCGAGCCGCTCGGACTCGATGAGGTTGAACAGGTCGGCGCACTGTTTGGGCATGACATTGACAGCGCCCCATACCGACCCCTTACTGCCCAGGGCCAGACCGGAAAACGTAATGGTGTCCCAACCATTAAATACGGTGACTTCTTGCCCGTACCGATACAGCAGCTCTGAAACCTGCGACAGATCACCGGTCGAGTCCTTGACGTATCTGACGTTCTTTATCTCCCGCGCCATCCGGGCCAGAAAGTCCGGCCGAAGATTCATCCCGGTGGCCACGGGAAGATTGTAGACCACGATGGGAATGCTTACGGCGTCCGAGATCGTCTTGAAATAGCCGTACACCTCATCCAGACTCATCGGCTCGTAAAAGGGATTCACCGCCATCACGCCGTC
>VBAO01000013.1:3520-4270 GCA_005883865.1 Candidatus Segetimicrobium genomatis | reverse complement strand
AGGCGCCACGGGCACCCGTCCGCGGGCCTGCTCCAGAACGATCGCGGTTGCCCGCTTACGCTCGTCAGTGCTGAGCGCGGCAAATTCGCCGGTGCTGCCGCACGGAACCAAACCGTGCACTCCAGCCTCGATGGTCCCCTCGACAAGGCCGCGAAGAGCTTCCTCGTCAATCCGGCTGCCATCCGGCGTAAACGGCGTACACATGGCAGAGAGAATACCGCGGAGCTCGCGGACCATCAGCATCACCTCTTTCTCTTTGTGAGGAAAACGGGATCACGGAGCAATCTCACATCATTTCCCGCTCACGTCTAGACATATGTCATCACGGCATTGATGAAGGCTTCGGTTCGCTTCTCCCTGGGGGGGAATCCTCCTCCAAATAAATTCGCGAGGGGAACCCCTCGAACCCCGGCCAGTCAGCTCCCCTTGCGAGGGTCTGAACGGGCGGAGTTGCGGGCATGTTCCCGTTGGGGTCTCCGCGCACGCGCTAGGCAGGCTCTGGGGTGAAGCAATGAGAAAATTTCCCCGGGAGTTTCTGAAGACAAAGATCTGGTCCCGGATCGGTGGTCCACTCCTGGCCGCGGGCGCCGCCGCTGTCATCGAATTGCTGTCCCGGGGGGGATTCAAAATCCCCAACCCGCACGCCATCCTCCTCCTGATCGTCGTATTTTCGGCCTTCATCGGAGGCCTGGGTTCCGGACTGACCACCGCCCTGCTCGCATGGCTCTATTTCCTCTATGTCTTCTCCTC
>VBAO01000013.1:0-3494 GCA_005883865.1 Candidatus Segetimicrobium genomatis | reverse complement strand
CATGGCGATCATGGTGGGTGTCTTGAAGCGCCGCGCGGCGCGTGGGGTCGAGGTGTCGCGCGAAAACGCCGCGCTGGCCGAGCAGATTGACGAGCGCCGACGGGCGGAGGAGGTGCTGCACGAGTCCGAAGCCCGGTACCGGAATCTTTTCGAGAACGTCCCCGTCGGGCTCTGCCGCACAACGCCCTCCGGGCAAATCCTGGATGCGAACGCCGCGCTGGTGCGCATCCTGGGGTTTCCGGATCGGGATATGCTCCTGGCAAAGAATATCACCGACACCTACTTCGATCCGAAGGACCGGGCCCAGAAGACTGCCCAGATTGCGCGTGAAGGCGCCGTGGTGAAGTTCGTGGCGTACCAGATGCGCAGGTACGACGGCACGCCCGTCTGGGTGGAGGCGAGCGGGCGGGCGAACTATGACCCGCAGGGACGGGTGCTGTACTTCGACGGAGTCATCGTCGACGTGACCGATCGGAAGCGCGAAGAAGAGACGCGCAGGCGAAGCGAGGAGGAGCGTCGCAAAGGCGCGGAACGGTATCGCAGCCTCTTTAACGGCGCGCCGCCGTCGGGGGGGAGATCCTGGAGGCCAACCCGGCCTTCCTGCGCATCCTGGGATGCCCGGACCTCGAGACCTTGCGGGCGATGAACGCGGAGGATCTCTATGTCGACAGCGAGGTCCGGCAACAGTGGATCAGCATCTTGGAGCGGGAAGGCGTGGTCAGCGGCTTCGAGAGCCGGCTGCGCCGGCTGGATGGGTCGGTCATTTGGGTGCTGGCCAGCGCCCGGATCGTGCGTGATGCGTCCGGCGAGGCATCCTACCTTGAAGGTGCGGCCGAGGACATCACCGAGCGCAAGCAGGTGCAGGACGCCGTCGTGCGGGCGCGAGAAGCCGATCGCGCGAATCAAGCCAAGAGCGAGTTCCTGTCCCGGATGAGTCACGAGCTGCGCACCCCCCTGAACGCCATCCTCGGCTTCGGCCAGCTGCTGGAGATGGACTCGATCACCCCGAAGCAGCACGAGTACGTGGCGGACATCCTCAAGGGAGGACACCACCTCCTCGACCTGATCAATGAGGTGCTGGAGATTTCGCGCATCGAGGCGGGCCGACTCACGATTTCGCCCGAGCCGGTCTCCGTGCAGGAGGTGGCGCAGGAAAGTTTCAGTTTGATCGCCCCGCTGTCCGCCCAGGAAAATATCCGGCTCGAGGACGGGACGGCCAGGATCCCCGAGCAGTTCGTCTGGGCCGACCGCCAGCGGCTCAAGCAGGTCCTCCTGAACCTCCTCTCCAACGCGGTCAAGTACAACCGACGGGGGGGCCTCGTCGCCCTGTCGTGTGAGGCCATGCCTGAGGGCCGGTTGCGGATGAAGGTGAGCGATACCGGACCGGGGATCGCCCCGGAGAGGCTGGAGCGTCTCTTCGTCCCCTTCGAGCGCCTGGGGGCCGAGCAGACCACGATCGAAGGGACCGGGCTCGGCCTGGCGCTGTCCAAGCGCTTGGTCGAGGTCATGGGAGGGGCCCTCGGGGTTGACAGCACCGTGGACCGAGGGAGCACGTTTTGGATCGAACTCGCGCTCTCCGAGAGCCCGGCACAGCAAGCGAGTGCGGCGATGCCCGGCGTGACAGAGCTTCGGGCGCCCCAAATAGCCGGCACCGTGCTCTACGTCGAGGATAACTTGCCCAATCTCAAGCTCGTGCAGAAACTCCTCGCGCTTCGGCCGGAGGTGAAAGTCATTCCCGCCATGCAGGGGCGCCTCGGCCTCGACCTGGCGCGTCAGCACCGTCCCGAGCTGATTCTGCTGGATGTGCATCTACCCGATATCAATGGAGACGAGGTTCTGCGCCGGTTGAAGGACGCTCCCGAGACCCGCCATATCCCGGTGATTGTGATCAGCGCCGATGCCACCCAGGGCCAAATTGACCGCCTGCTCGCCGCCGGTGCGCAGGCTTACCTGACCAAGCCGCTCGACGTGAAGAAGCTGCTGGCGGTGCTGGACGAGACGCTGAAGCGAGAAGGGCCTTAGCCGCACCACATATGCGAGGCGTGAGCGTCGCATAACAGCTCCCCAGCTTTCGCGCAGCTTCGGTTCGCTTGACTGAGTAAGGGGGCAGTCGGTGCCTCACGGCACCGACAAGACAACACAAAAGCCGCCCGCGCATGAGACACTCATTCTACTCAAACGGGTGAGATGGTGTACCGACGGAACCAATGAATTGCCTCCGCCTCCTCGACCGAGAGCGGAGGAAGCTGCACGTTTCTATCGCTTCACGAGCGAGCGATCACCTTTTGCCATAGCATCAAAAGCCTTCCGGTAGCGGATACTGCCGGCGCTGCCGCGCCATAACGCCGCGTGGGTCTCCCCTAGAGGAACCCAGATATCTCCAACCTGCTGCCCGCCGGAGATGCCGCGAGCCTCAGATTCAACAAACCCGCTGGGGTGGAGCTCTATCGCAGTGAATAGCGGGGCCTGCGCAACAGTCCCGGCACCAGTTTGGCTGAAGGCCACATCGCTGCCAGGGATCAGCATCGCGATCGGCACCACGATTAGTGGCAGGGCCGTGCGGATCTTGGCCGTGGCGAGGGCGGAACGGATCTTAACGCGCATTCGCGCGCGCCTCCAATTCAGCGGAGTCCGGCTTAATTTTGGGCATCGCATCGTATGCTGCCACCTGCGGCGGCGGGTTTTGGCGAGTTTCGTTTCCACAGAAAGGCATGGGGGCTCCCGCCAGACGCAGGACCCTTGGCTACCCCAACGATGTTTCCGGCCGCATCAAAGCCCAAAGCCTGGGCGTCCTGGAATCCTGAAGGAAGAAAGGCGTTGAGGTCCACCACGGTGGCTGGGGTACCATTCCACAGAAGCGCATGGACCGCAGAGGGTCCCGAACTGCCTCCATATCCATATCCCACCTGCTGCCCGCCGCAGATGTCTAAGGCCCGAGACTCGTCAAACCCGCCGGGGTGAAGGTTTACCACGCTGTCGGCACTGCCGTGCCACAAGAGCGCTTGGGGCTGGCCCCGGCCCGTATTAACCCCAAACCCCACCTGCTGCCCGCCGGAGGTTGCGAAAGCCTGTGACTCGACAAGCGACCACCCCGGCCCGTGGAGGTCCACGACGCTGTCCGCGCTGCCGTGCCACAACAGCGCATGGGGATGGTACCCGGTGGACGGACCACGCCCGAACCCTACCTGCTCTCCGCCGGAGGCGCCGAAGGCCTGTGACTGGATAAACCCGGGGGGGTTGAGGTCCACAATGTTGGCTGCACTGCCGCGCCACAGCAGCGCGTGGCCGCCCCCGGTGCCCGGCCCATAGCCGTAACCTACTTGCTGCCCGCCGGAGACGCCGAAAGCCTCCGACTGAACGAACCCGGGGGGATTGAGGTCCACCACGGTGGTCGCGCTACCGCGCCATAAAAGCGCGTGACTGGCTCCTTTGGTAATGGGTCCGTAGCCATATCCCACCCGCTCCTCGCCGGAGATTCCGAAAACCTTCGACTG
>VBAO01000444.1 GCA_005883865.1 Candidatus Segetimicrobium genomatis | reverse complement strand
GAGCGGTTTGGTCGAGGAGGCAGAGCGCCCCATCGTCCCACCAGAGGGGGGCGTCAATGGTCACGGGCGCTTCCCGGCCCCCGGCGCCCGGGCGGGGCCGGGGGCTCGCGCGTCAATCGATGGGGAAGAGCGTGCCCGATCTGGTCTCCTCCCGGGCCTGCTCGGCGGTGATGAACACCTGGCGCGGGGTAAAGAGGAAGATCTCCTCCCCGACGCGCTGCATATGCCCATCGAGCGCGTAGGTCACGCCGCTCAGAAAGTCGACGACGCGCCTCCCGAGGTCCTTCTGGGCGGACCGGAGGTTGACGACGATCGGCCGGTGGGTCTTCAGATAGTCGGCCGCGCTCTGGGTCTCGTCATACGCCTCCGGCTCCAGGACGACGATCTCCATCGTGCGCTGGGTGTGGAGGCTGAACACCGGGGCTCGCGTTCCCGAGACCTCGCGGGACGACCCGGGCGGCTGATCCTCTTCGAAGCCGAGGAAGTTCCACATCCGCTGCATGATCCGGCCCATGATTGTGCCCTCCGTCGATGCTGCGTCTGTTGCGGCGTTCGCTGCGTCGATGCGTGCCTGTGCCTCGTTTACGCGAACAACGCCCGGCCCACGCGGACGATCGTGGCCCCTTCTTCGATCGCCACCTCGAAATCGTCCGTCATGCCCATCGAGAGGTCCTCCAGGCCCGCCACGTTCAGCGCGTCACGCAGGCGGTCCCGGACCTCCCTGAGGCGCCGGAAATACGGGCGGGCCGCTTCGGGGTCGGGGACGAGGGGGCCCATCCCCATCAACCCGCGCACCCTGAGGCCCGGCAGGCGCAGCGCCCGGGCGAGGAGGCCCGCGGCGTCCTCCTCGGGGACACCGTGTTTCTGGGGCTCCCGAGAGATATTGACTTGAACGAGCGCCTCCACCGGCGAGGACGACCCGCCTTCCGCCCTGCGGCTGATCTCCTCGGCGAGGCCGAGGGAATCCACGGAATGGATGACCTCGAACAACCCCAGCGCCTCCTTGACCTTGTTCCGCTGCAGGTTCCCGACAAGGTGCCAGGTCACTCCGGGGACCTCGGGTACTTTGCCGCGCGCCTCCTGCACCCGATTCTCCCCGAGCACGCGCAGGCCGCACGCCACCGCCTCGCGGATGCGGTCGACGCCGACCGTCTTCGTGATCGCGACCAGCAGCACGCTCTCGGGACGCCGCCCGCTGCGCAGCGCCGCCTCCGCGATCCTGGCGCGAACCCGCGCGACGTTCGCCCCGATGTCCGGCATCTGCGGCCCGCGTCCCCGCCCCTCCGGGCGGCGGGGGCGCCAAGGGCCGAGTGTATTCGACGGAGGGGGAAGGAGCTCCTTGCGGGCCTACGGGCGGAGGCTGATGCAGGCCGCCATCCGCCCGCAGATCCCGTCCCGCCGGTACGAAAAAAACAGGTCGGGGCGGCACGCGGTGCAGTACGGCACGGTGGCGACCCGGCGTGCGGGAACGCCCGATGCCACGAGTTGCTCGTGGACCGCGGTCCTGAGATCGAGGTGCCACCGCTCGGGCCCCGTCGGCCTGGCGGCGCGGGGCCACCACCCTGCCCCGCCCATCGCCCGTGCGACCGGCGCATCCACTTCGTAGCAGCAGCCACCGATGGCGGGCCCCAGCATCGCGATGCACCTCCCCGGGGCCGTCCCGAACGCTTCGCGCATGCGGGCGATGGCGGCGGGAACGACGCCCGCCGCCACACCGCGCCAGCCGGCATGGACGGCGGCGATCGCCGGCGTCTTCACATCCACGATCAGGGCGGGAACGCAGTCCGCGGCGTAGATGACGAGCCAGATGCCCCGCTCTGAGGTCACCATCGCTGCACCTGCTCGGCCTCGACGCACGCGCCCGGCGCGATCCCCAGCGCCGCGGCGAGCCGGCGCCGGTTGGCGGCGACCGCACGGGCGGCGTCCCCCCCACGGTAGGCCAGGTTCAGGCTGCGGTACGCGCCGCGGCTCACGCCGCCGCGCCGGGTCGTGAACGCGGCGCGGACGGGTCCCGCCTCCTCGAGGACCTGGGCGGGGATGAGGGAGCGGCTCAAACGATCCGTTCGCGCACCACCGCGCTCGCGTAGTCGAGCGCCGCCACGACGACGGCGATCATCCACAGGGCCGTCGCCGCCTGGCGCCACTGGAGGAGGTTGATGTACTGTTGGAGGACGAACCCGATGCCGCCGCCGCCCACGAACCCGATGACGGTGCTGAACCGGACGTTGATGTCCCACCGGTAGATCGTGAACGCGATGAACTGGGGGACGATCTGGGGAACGACCGCGTAGCGGACGACCTGGACCGCGCTCGCGCCGGTCGCCGTGATCGCCTCGATCGGTCCGGCGTCGATGCTCTCGATCGCCTCCGAGTAGAGCTTGCCTAGGGAGGCGATGCTGTGCACGCCGAGGGCCAGGACCCCCGCAAAGGGCCCGAGGCCGACCCACACGGTGAAGAGGATGGCGAGGACGAGGGCCTCGATCGACCGGGTGATGTTGAAGAACGCTCGGGTGGCCGCGTACACCAGGGTCCCGGCCGGCAGATGCCCGACGAGATTCTTGGCCCCGAGGAAAGACAGGGGGACGGCGAACAGGACGCCCATCGTTGTCCCCATGAGGGCGAGGAAGACCGTCTCAACCATCCGGTCCAGCACCACGAGAAGCGTCCGGCTGGGCCGGAGCGGACCGGAGAGGCTCGGAACGTTGATCTTGTACTTGGTCACGAGCAGCGGGTAATCGGCGAGCGCCTCGATCTCGAGGGCGGACTTGAGCGCGTCCAATCCCGGCGGCAATTCTGAGAACCGCAACAGCGCTTTGGCCACCCGGTCCCCGATGCTCCCGGTGGACCGCGAGAGGGTCAGGCGAGCGCTCCCTGTCCCGCCCGCGGCCGGGGGCGGGGTCGCGCCTCCATAGTAGAAGGGGGCCGTGGCCTGTTGGATGTGCAGCTCACGCGTCACCACATCGGGCGAGGCGAGCGAGCGGGCAAACGGCTCGATCAGCGACGCGCCCCGCCACAACTCCCCCAGGTTGATCTGGGTGACCCTCCACCCGTACGCGTAGGCCCACACTACGAGGACCAGGACGAGATAGAACCGCCACGATCGGTACCAGACGGCCGGCGGGCCTCGCGCCGGCTCCGGCCCGGGATCCTCGGCCGCCATCAGCGGATCTCCACCTCGACGGCGTCCTCGCCGTAGATCGCCCGAAACCGCTCCTCATCGACCTCGCCTGCCCGCCCGTCGAACACGATCTCGCCCGCCCGGAGCGCGATGATGCGGGTCCCGTAGCGCCGGACGAGGCTCAGGAAGTGCAGGCTGCACACGACGGTGATGCCGTCCTTCTTGTTGAGTTCCTCGATATACCGCAGCACGGAGTGCGAGGTCGCCGGATCGAGGCTCGCCACGGGCTCGTCCGCGAGGATCAGCTGGGGGTCCTGCATCAGCGCCCGCGCAATCGCCACCCGCTGCTGCTGCCCGCCCGAGAGCGCGTCGGCGCGCGCATACGCCTTCTGCGCGATCCCGACCCGTTCCAGGTCGGCGGTCGCCTGCCGCCGCACCTCCCCCGGGAAATAGTTGACGACGGCCCACGCCGGGGGCAGGTACCCGAGACGGCCCGAGAGGACGTTGGTCAGCACCAACGCGCGTCGCACGAGGTTGAATTGCTGGAAGATCATGCCGATCTTGCGGCGGATCGCGCGGAGCTCCGGCCCGGCCGCAGCCGTCACGTCCTGTCCCTGGAAGTAGATCCTCCCCGAGGTCGGGTCGATCAGCCGGTTGATGCAGCGGAGGAGCGTCGACTTCCCCGATCCGGACAGACCGATGATGACCAGGAACTCCCCCGGCGTCACTTCAAAGGAGAGATCCGAGAGCGCCCGGGTTCCGTCGTCGTAGACCTTGGTCA
>VBAO01000012.1 GCA_005883865.1 Candidatus Segetimicrobium genomatis | reverse complement strand
GTAGGTGCGCTGTCCGGCGACACGAAACGCGCTCGTCAGGGCCGGCAGGAGACGCTGCTGCATCTCCGCGGTGAACGGCGGGGTGGCGATCAGCCAGACCCGCGGGTGCTGCCGGGCCAGCCGCGCGGCCTCGGCGTCCGTAAACCCTCCGGTGCGCTCCGCCCCGAAGGATGCCTCCCCCGGGATCAGGGTCAGGGATGGATGAGGGTCTCGAACATAGTACGAGAGGCTGATCTGCGCGGCGGTGTTGACATACAGGATGAAGTCGCCCGGCCTGATCTGGTGCTCAACGAGGGCGGCCGCCGCCCGCCACGGGTAGGGCCGGAACCCAGGGTCGAAGTAGTAGCGCGCGAGGACCGGGACATTGTAGCACAACACCCCCACGGTGAGCAGGGCCAGCACGAGGTCGCGGCGCCCGCGATCCCACGAGGCGATCTTCCACATGCCCTGGGCGAGCACCATCGCGTAAAAGGGAACGACAAACGAACACCACCGCGGATAGAACGTCAGCTTCGCCAGGGACAGCGCAGAGAGGGCGGCCAGAGGCACCACCGCCGGCAGCGCGATGATCCCGAGCGTGCGCGGCTGGGACCGGAGGGCCGCGATGCCCCATCCCAGCACCACGAGAAACGGCAGGAGAATGGCGAGGGTCCCGGCCGGCCCCTGGGTGCCGGGGAAGAAGTAGCTCCCCATGCCGAAGAGCGAACCGCCGAACGCGAGCAATCCGAAGAGGTCGCCGAGATCGAGAAACCCCGCGCCCCTGCGATACCACGGCCAGCCGTTCCCGTGGACGGTTTGGTACCAGAACGAAGGGATCCACGGCGTGTAGAGGACGACCGCCGCGACCATGCTGCCCGCCCATGCCCTCAGATGCCGGCGTTCCCAGCCCGCCACCCAGATGCCGTGCGCCACGAGCACGACCGCACCCAGGTACTGCGTGTAGACCATCAGGGCCGCGAGCACCGCGTAGAGACCCCATCCGAGCCGCCTCCCGCGCTCAACGCTCAGCACGAGGGTCAGGACCATGATCTCGAACGGAGCGACGCCGACGAGGAAGGCGCTCAGGAGGCCGACCGGCCCCGGGGCGAACCGGCGGGTGAGCGCATACGTGAGGGCGACGGAGAGGACGCTCAGGCAGGCCGACGGAAACCGGATCGCGGCCTCGCCCGTGCCGGCGAGGTGGACCCAGATCTTCATCAGGAGGTAATACAACGGTGGATGGGCATCGGCCAGCCGCAGGGTGGCGACGATGTCCTGCCACCCAGCCTGCGCCAGCCCGGCCACATAGGCTTCGTCAAACCAAACGCTGTTGTGACCCAGCGCGGCGAACCGGAGACCGGCGGCCAGGGCGAGCACCCCGGCCAGCGCGATGCCCTGCGCCGACGAGCGCGCTCGGAGGCCGGGGGCCGGGCGTCCGCTGCTCAGGGCCCTCGGCGGGGGATCAATGACCGAGGAGCGGGGGTGCCTCAACGCGGTGTCGCGGGTGCCCATGGCGGTCCAAGGCGGGCGCGGCGTCCCCCGGTCGACGCCGGGAGGCGCGGCGAGCCCCCGCCGGGGCCCCCGAGAGGATCCTTACTTGACCGACATCGCCAGGTCCCCATCCCCACGATGAGGATGGGCTCGAGGATCGACGTGAGGCTGGCGACCACGGCCTCGATCTCCTGGTCGTAGAAGTCCGCCACCTTTGTCAGCATCGTCTCGAGCGCCCCGGTCTCCTCGCCGACCTTCACCATCTGCACCACCATCGGGGGGAACATGCCGCTCGCCGCGAGCGGGATCGCGATGCTCTCGCCCTCGCGGATGCTCGTGCGCACGGATTCGATGGCCTGGGCCACGACCACGTTGTCGATGGCCTTGGACACGACCTCCAGCGACTGCATGATGGGCACCCCGCTCGAGACCAGGGTGCCGAAGGTCCGGCTGAACCGGGCGATGACGATCTTCTTGTTGACCGGCCCCAGAATCGGCAGCCGCAGCTTGACGCGATCGAAGTTCGCCCGGCCGCCCGGGGTCTTCACGTACATCCGGAACCCATAGATGGAGGGGGGGATCGAGAGGAGGCCCGCCCACCAGTAGCGGCGGATCAGGAGGCTCACCCCCATCGCGATCTGGGTCGGGAGGGGCAGCGCCGAGTTCGAGCCGAGCTCCTTGAAGAACGTCGCAAACTGCGGGATGATCACCACGGTCATGAACAGCAGCGCGCCCATCGCGGCGGTGGCCAGCAGGATCGGGTACGTGGTCGCCGACTTGATCTTCGCCCGCAGCGCCACTTCCTTCTCGAGAAAGGCCGCCAGCCGGATCAGCACGTCGTCGAGGACGCCGCCGGCCTCTCCGGCTTTCACCATGTTCACGTAGAGGTTGCTGAACGCCTTGGGGTGCTTGGCGAGGGAGGCGCTCAAGGTGGCCCCGCCTTCGATGTCGGTCCGCACCTCGCCGATGACCGCGCGGAGCTGTTTCTGCGTCGTCTGCTCCTCCAGGATCGAGAGCGTCCGCACGAGCGACAACCCGGCGTTCACCATCGTGGCGAACTGCCGGCTGAAGACGGAGAGGTCCTTGAGCCCGATCCCTTTGAACTGGGCGATGTAATCGCCCATCGCGACCGCCTGCTGCTTGCGGTGCAGGTTGGTGATGAAGAACCCCATCTCCCGAAGCTTCTGGGTGACGGTCGAATCGTTGTCCGCCTCGATCGCCCCCGCCAGCACTTTCCCGGTCGCGTCCCGGGCGGTGTACTCATAGAGTGGCATGGCTCGTCCCCTCCGTCGGAGTCATGAGTGCGTCGGTCATCCGCATCACTCGGCGATCAGCTTCTTCAGGTCGTCGGGGTGCATCGCGCGGCCGATCGCGTCCTCGTAACTGATCAGGCGGCGACGAAAGAGATCGGCCAGCGCCATGTCCATCGTCTGCATCCCGTACTGGCCCCCCGTCTGGAGGGTGGACTCGATCTGGTGGGTCTTGGCTTCGCGAATGAGGTTGCGGATCGCCGGCGTGGCGATCATGATCTCCAGGGCCGGCACCCGCCCGATCTCTTCCAGGCTCGGCCACACGGTCTGGAGCGTCGCGGTCCCCCCGGCGCGCCGGTGGGTCGCCGCGCGCGCCACGCCGGCCACTTTGGCGCGGACCCGGTCGTTGGTGATCAGTTGCTGGGAGAGCACCGCCTCGAGCACCTGAGCCAGCTGGATCCGGACCTGCTGCTGCTGATACGGGGGGAAGACGTCGACGATCCGGTCGATGCTCTGCGCGGCGTTGGCGGTGTGGAGGGTCGCGAACACGAGGTGGCCGGTCTCGGCGATCGTCAGCGCGGCCCCGATGGTCTCCAGATCGCGCATCTCGCCGACCATGACGACGTTGGGATCCTCGCGCAGCACCCCCCGCAGGGCGTTGGGGAAGGTCTGGGTGTCGAAGCCGAGCTCCCGCTGGTTGACGATGCTCTTCTTGTGCTCGTGCAGGTACTCGATCGGGTCTTCGACGGTGACGATGTGGCACGCCCGCTCCGAGTTGATGGCGTCGATCATCGCCGCGAGCGCCGTGCTCTTCCCGTGCCCCGTGGGACCGGTCACGAGGATCATGCCGCGGGGCTTTCGGGACAGGTCCCGGAGAATCGGGGGAAGGTTGAGGTCCTCGATGCTCGGGATGACCGAGGGGATCGAGCGGATGGCGATCCCCGTGGCGCCCCGCTGCCGGTACAGGTTCACGCGGAAGCGCCCGAGGCCGGGGACGCCGTAGGAGAGGTCGAGCTCCCACGTCTTCTCGAACTTCTGCTTCTGGAAGGCGTTGAGCATGCTGTACGCCAGCTGCGAACTGTCCTCCGGGGTGAGGACCTCGTGGTGGTCCAGCGTCTGGAGCTTGCCCCACACCCGGATGGTGGGCTTCCGCCCGGCGGTCAGGTGCAGGTCGCTGGCATGGGCGTCCATCGTTTCCTTCAGGAGCTCATTGATGTGCATCGCGATCCCCCGTTCTCCTAGGCTGGGCGCTACTCCTGGACAAAGACGACATCCAGAACCTCTTCCGGGCTGGTGACCCCGAGGACGACCTTCTCGAGGCCGTCCTCGGCGAGGGTCCACATCCCCTTCTTCACCGCCTCGTCCTTGATCTCCGCGATGGACGCCCGCTTCGTGATCAGCGATTTGATCTCGTCGTCACAGACCATGATCTCGAAGATGCCGATGCGCCCCCGGTACCCGATCTTGTTGCAAAACTCGCAGCCCACGGGCCGGTGGATCGGCAGCTGGTCGTCGCCCGCCAGCACCGCGGCCCCGAGGCGCTGCAACACCTCGGCCGGCGGCGTATACGGCTGCTTGCACTTGTCGCACAGGACCCGGATCAGGCGCTGCGCGATCACGCCGATCAGGGACGAGGACACGAGGAACGGCTCGATCCCCATGTCGACGAGCCGGGTAATCGCGCCGGCGGCATCGTTGGTGTGCAGCGTGCTGAGCACCAGGTGGCCGGTCATCGCCGCGTGGATCGCGATGCGGGCGGTCTCCTCGTCGCGGATCTCGCCGACCATGATGATGTCCGGGTCCTGCCGCAGGAACGACCGCAGGCCGTTGGCGAACGTGAGCCCCGCCTTCACGTTGACCTGGACCTGGCTGATCCCGGCGAGCTGGTATTCGACGGGGTCCTCGACGGTGATGATGTTGCTCTCGGTCGAGTTGAGCTTGTTCAGGATCGTATAGAGCGTCGTCGTCTTCCCGCTGCCCGTCGGGCCGGTGAGGAGGACGATCCCGTAGGGCTTCGTCAGCAGCGATTCGAACCGGGTTCGGTTCTCGGCGATGAGCCCGACCTTCTCGATGCTCACGAGCGTCTGGCTCTTGTCCAGGATCCGCATGACGACCTTTTCGCCGAAGACGGTCGGGATGGTGCTGACGCGGAGGTCGATCTCCTTGCTCTCGACCTTGAGCTGGATGCGCCCGTCCTGCGGGAGCCGCCGCTCGGCGATGTCCATCTCCGCCATGATCTTGATCCGGGAGATGATGGCCGCGTGGATGTGCGCGGGCGGCGTCATGACGACGTACAAGGCGCCGTCGATGCGGTACCGGACCCGGACCCGGGTCTCCTGCGGCTCGATGTGGATGTCGCTGGCCCGCTGGCGAAGCGCCTGCACGATGATCACGTTGACCAGGCGGACGACCGGGGCATCGTCGACGAGCTTCCGGAGGGTGTCGAGCCCTAGTTCCTCGGCGGCGTCGGTCTTGATCTCCGCGATCATCGCCTTGACGCTGTCGTCCAGGGCCGGGTACTGGTTGAGGACGCGGAGGAACCCGTCGTGGGCGATGACGACGACGTCGATCTCCTTGCCGGTATGGCGGCGCGCGTCGTCGAGCGCCAGCACGTCGAGAGGATCGACCATGCCGAGTTTGAGCTTGCCGTTGAGGCCCCCGAGCGGGATCAGCTGGAAGCGCCGGGCGAGGTGCTCGGGGAGCTCGAGGAGCGCGGACTCTTCCGGAACCACGTTGTCGAGGTCGACGAACTCCAGGCCGAGCTGCTTGGCGATCGCCATCGCGATGTCCTTTTCGGTGGCGATGCCCATGGCGAGCAGCACCCGGCCGAGGCGCTCCTTGCTCTGCTTCTGCAGCGCCATGGCCTCGGCAAGCTGCTCCTGGGTGATCAGCCCGGACTCGACGAGCACCTCGCCGAGGAGCTTTTTCCGCCGTGACGTGGTTGCCATCGGCACCCTTCGCCTACCCCGTCGCGCGCCCGGGGGCGCGCGTGCTCCCGCTCATGTGCGGGCCGGCTCGGGTTTCGTCAGCAGTCCCGTGTCGAGCAGGTACGCGTAGATCTGCTGGAGCTTCGCGAATCCGTGGAAGTCCGCCTGATACTCCTTCGTCTGCTTGTAGTCCAGCTCCACGAACTTGTTGAGCGTGACGAAGAACGCGTACTGCACGATGTACGAGGAGGCGGCAGGCGCATCCCGGTTCTTGTCGACGAAGAGGTTGACGATGTCGATCTTCGGGATGGTGTCGGGATCGACGTTCGCGCTCTTGGCCCGCGTCTCGAGGAACTGGTGGAGCTCCCCCGTGGCCTTCCAATCCTTGGCCAGGACCATCGCCACGTCCAGGTCGTACTCGAGGTCGCCGCTCCCCATGCTGTGGTGCATGGTGGGCCGCGCGTACTCGGAGTACTCCTGCTCCGCCTCCGCCGGGCGCTCGTCGAGGCGGCACCCCTCTTTGTCGAGGGGGGAGATCGCAAAGACCGGGATGTTGAGCTCGAGGCTCAGTTCGGCCAGGGCGGTGGAGATGAGGTCGGTCCGCGCCTTCCAGTCATCCATGTGGTCATCGAGGGGAATCTTCTGCAGGTAGTCGAGGAAGATGGCGATGTCGTTGGTCTGAAACTCCTGCATGATATTGTACGCGTGCGTCCGGATCCGGTTCAACGTGTCCTGCCGGCTCCCTTCCACCAGGAACAGGTACGGCGTGAATCGCGCCATCCGCTCTTGGGCGGCGTGCAGCCGGTCCGTGATCGGCTCCCCTCCGGGCTTCCCCCCCACGAGGATCGTTGCCGGATCGATGCCGGTCTCCTTGGCCAGGAGCCGGGCCGCGAGCACGCGCGAGGTCTGCTCCCAGGAGTAGTAGAGGCAGGGCACGTGGTGGTTGGTCGCCACGTGCATCGCGAGTTCGAGGACGAAGTTGGTCTTGCCGCGCCGGGGCGCCCCGGCGAGCCCGTAGTAGAAGCCGCGGCGCAGCCCGGACAGCAGGGCGTTGAGCCGCTCGAACGGGCTGATCGAGAACCCCAGGATGCCGCCCGCCCCGGCCAGCCGGGCGACGTCCTCCGTCAGGGACGCGATCACGTCCGTCACGGGGCCGATGTGCTGGCGGACCCTGCGCTTCTGCAGCTCGATGAGCTTGTGGAGCATCTCCGTCGTGAACTGGATGAGGTCGCCCTGGGCCCCGTCCCCTCCGCCCAGAAAGGCGCCGAGCTGGTCGTGGAGGGTCTGCAGCCGCTCGCGGCTGTCGCGGTTGCGCAGCGAATCGACGTAGGTCATCATCCGGCCGGCGTCGGGCGGGCGCATCGCCAGCACGGCGCGCAGGTAGTGCTCCATCTCGGCGTTGAGGGCGCCCTGCGTTTCGAGGTGATTCCGCACCGTCACCTCGCTGATCACCTCTCCCCCGCGCGCCAGGTAGAGGTCGATCATGGAGTTGCAGAGACGGCGGGCCACAGGGGACGGCAGCAACTCAGGGGAGAACCCCTGGTTGAGCGCGATGGTGATGAGCTGCCGATCCCGCACGAAGCCCTTCAGGACCGCGGCTTCCATGTCCTCGTAGTCCATACGCCCTCCCGTCAAAAACCCGCTCGCCGCGCGGGCGCAGTGCCGCGCGGCTCAGCCGATCCTCCTGCGTGCGAACCCCAGGGGCGCGTCAACCTATCTTGACCGGGCCCTCCATGTACTGTGCCCTGAATCGCCCGTGCATCGGACACCATCCACGCCCCTCGGAGCAACCGCCGCTACACCGCCTCGCTGACAAACACCACGCGCAGCATCTCCTCAAAGGTGGTGACCCCCTCGAGCACTTTCTGGACGGCGTCGTGTTTGAGGGTTCGCATCCCTTCTTCGATCGCCGCGTCCCGCAGCTGCTCGGTGGGGGCGCCGGCCACGACCATGGCGCGCAGCCGTTCGCTCACGACCATGAGCTCGAAGACGCCAATCCGCCCCTTGTATCCGGTCTTCCGGCACGCGTCGCACCCCTGCCCCCGGAAGAGGTGGATGTCCGCCCGCCGTTCGGCGTCGACCCCGAGCCGCTTGAGGGCGTCCATCGGAGGCACATACGCCTCCTTGCACTTCGAGCAGATCACGCGGACGAGGCGCTGGGCGAGCACGCCGATCAGCGACGAGGTGATGAGGAACGGCTCGATGCCCATGTCCCGGAGCCGGACCACCGCCCCCGGGGCGTCGTTCGTATGGATGGTGCTGAGCACGAGGTGGCCGGTCATCGAGGCCTGGACGGCGATCTCGGCCGTCTCGCGATCCCGGATCTCGCCGATGAGCACGACATCGGGATCCTGCCGGAGAATGGTCCTGAGGCCGCTGGCAAAGCTCAGGCCGACTTTGGGGTTGACCTGGACCTGGTTGACCCGCGGGATCTGGTACTCGACCGGGTTCTCCACGCTCACGATGTTGCGCTCGGGGGTGTTGATCCGCGTGAGCGAGGTGTAGAGGGTGGTGGTCTTCCCGCTGCCGGTCGGCCCCGTGACGAGGAGGAAGCCGTAGGGCTTGGTGATGAGGCTCTCCCACGTGGTCAGGAGGGAGCTCGTGAACCCGATCTCTTCGAGGGAGACCCGCGTGCTGCTCTGGTCGAGCAGGCGGAGCACGATCTTCTCGCCCAACACGGTGGGCAGCGAGCTGACCCGCAGGTCGAACTCCTTGTTTTCCGCCTTGAGATGGATGTGCCCGTCCTGGGGGAGGCGGCGTTCCGCGATGTCCATGTCGGCGAGGATCTTGATCCGCGAGATGAGCGGGGCCTGGACCGACTTCGGCGGGGACATGATGTCCTGGAGCACGCCGTCGATCCGTAGCCGCACCTTGACCTCGTTCCGGTGGGGCTCGATGTGGATGTCGCTGGCTCCCGACTGAATCGCCTGGGAGAGAATCTGGTTGACCGCCCGGATGATCGGCGCCTCCTCGACGGCCGTCCGGAGGTTCTCGATACTGACCTCCTCGACGCGGTCGCCGTCGGAGATCTCGGGCTCCGAGCCGGGCGACCGGGTCAGGATGTCATCGATATCGCCGCCCCCGCCGTAGACGAGAGACTGGGTCCGGTTGATGTCGGCGCTGCTGGCGATCACGACCTCGACTTCCAACCCGGTCAGGAGACGGATGTCGTCGATGGCGACCACGTTCAACGGGTCGGACATGGCCACGACGAGCCGGTTCCTCTCCCGGCCGATGGCCACCACCCCGTGGCGGCGGGCCAGATACGAGGGGATCAGCCGGGCGACTTCCGACTCCACCACCGTGTCGGCGAGGTCGGTGAACCGGAGCCCCCACTGCTCGGCCAGTCCCTGGGAGAGCTGCTGCTCGGTGATGGCGCCCATCTCGACCAGGATCCGGCCCAGGCGGGCGTTGCTCTGCCGCTGGATATCCGTGGCCTGCTTCAACTGCCCCTCCGTCACCCACTCGTGGGAGACGAGGATCTCTCCCAGGAGGGGCTCGCGCGATCTCCTTCCCCTGCCGCTGTCGACCGGGCCGCGCTGGGCGGGGGTCCGCGACGGGGGCTGGGGCCCAGCCGCCGGCGCGGGCGGGCGGGGCAGCGGCGCCTTGCGCGGCCCGCCCTCCACCTTCCCGCTCGCGGCGGGCTTCGCGGGGGCGGCGGGGGGTGAAGCCGGCGACGCGGCGGAGGGGGCAGAGTGGCCGCGGGCTGGGCGTGACTCGGCCGGGGGAGGGGCGATGGGTGGCGGCGCCGCCCTGGACGGTGCACCGGGCTTGGCGCTTGACAGAATGGATTTGATGTTCGAAGCTTCCTGCGTCTGCCCGGTCTGTGCGTAGGCCTCTTGGAGGGCTTTCAGGATGTCGGTATCATCGGGGGCGAGCTCAGCCGCGTGCTTCCAGGCGACGACCGCGCGGGGCCAGTCTCCGTGGCCCGCCAGCCGCTCCCCCAGCGCGCTCAGCACGATGACGGCCGCCTCGGGGGTCTCCTGATCGACGTACAGATTCACGAGCTCCCAATACGCCAGAGGCTCGTCGGGATCCACCTCGATGACCTTCTTGAAGCAGACGACCGAGACGTCCCCCCTCCCCGCCGCCCGAGACGACACGCCCATGTGAAACCACACGGCGGCGTCGAGGACGGTCTCCTGCTCGGTCAGGTGGAGGGCATGCCGGTAGACGTCGAGTTGCCCGGTGA
>VBAO01000011.1 GCA_005883865.1 Candidatus Segetimicrobium genomatis | reverse complement strand
CGACATGGACTCGCTCGAGTACGCGGCGCTCAAGAAGGACGCGAGGTTCGCGGTGATCGAGCGGAGCCAGCCCGGATCGGGGTTCGTGCTGCTCCTCAACGTGACGAGCAAGGGCCCGATCGCGGACCTGCCCGTGCGCCGCGCGATCGAGTTCGCGGTCGACCGCGAAGGGCTCAACGCATCGGTCTTCCACGGCCTCAACAAGGTCGCCTGGAGCCCCCTGATGCGACCGACCTTCGGCTACGATGCGGCCACCGAGAAGATGTACAGCTTCGATCCGGCCAAGGCGAAGCAGATCCTCGAGGAAGCCGGGTGGAAGGTCGGCCCGGGGGGAATCCGGGAGAGCACCGGCCGGAAGCTCGTGATCGACTTCCCCATCATTGGCCGGCCGAGGGACAAGGCGATGGCGGAATCCGTCCAGGCCAGCCTTCGCGACGTGGGGATCGACCTCAAGGTCACGCCCCTGGAGCGGGCGGCGTACCGCGACCTGGTGCGCCAAAACCGGTACGATGTCAGCTTCATGTGGTTCTCGTACGGCGACCCCGACGTGCTGCGTACGATCTTCCACTCCGCCAACGTGAACGCGTTCAACCGCGCGCGCTATCAGGTCCCCGAGGTCGATCGCATGCTGCAGGACGCGGCGGCGACCACCAACAAGGTCCGCCGGGCAGCGCTCTACGGCCAGATCCAGCAGCGCGTGCTTCGGGACGCGGTCGTGGTGCCGCTGGTCGACACGCTCACCTACAATGCGAAGCGGGCCGAGGTGCGGGGCGACATGATCGACGCCCTGGCGTCCTACGTGTGGTTGTACGATGTCCAGGTCGGGAAGTAGCGGCCCGTCCCGGCGTCCATGACGGCGGCGCGCCGGGCGGCGTGGCGTCGGGTGGGGGACCATGCTCCGGTACATCGTCCAGCGCGTCGGGCAGCTCGTCCCGATCCTCATCGGCATCTCCGTGGTCACCTTCCTGATGCTTCACCTGGTCCCCGGCGATCCGGTGTTGATCTTTGCGGGCGACAAGCCCCTGACGGAGGCGCGCGCGGCTGAGATTCGCCACGAGCTCGGATTGGACCGGCCGATCTGGATCCAGTACTGGGGGTACGCCACCCACGCCGTCCGGGGGGATCTCGGCCGCGGGCTCCGAAGCCAGCGCCCGGTGCTCGACAGCATCCTCGAGGTCCTCCCCGGCACCGCGCAGCTGACGCTCGCCGCGCTCGCGCTCGCCACGGCGGTCGGGGTGACGCTCGGGACCGTCGCCGCGCTGGCGCACGGCAGCTGGGTGGACACCGCCGCGATGGCGCTGGCGATTCTCGGGGTGTCGATGCCGGTCTTTTACTCCAGCCTGCTGCTGATTCTCTTGTTCTCGTTCACGCTCGGATGGTTTCCCGCGACAGGGCAGGGAGGGCTGGAGCGGCTCGTCATGCCGGCAACGGCGCTCGGGCTCATCTCGTCGGCGGTGCTGGCCCGGCTGGTCCGCTCCGGCATGCTGGGCGTGCTGCACCAGGAGTACATCGTGACGGCCCGCGCGAAGGGCCTCGCCCCCCGGGCCGTGGTGCTGCGCCACGCGTTGAAGAACGCGCTCATCCCGACGATCACCATGCTCGGCCTGCAGCTCGGCGCCCTCCTCGGCGGCGCCGTCGTGACGGAGACCATCTTCTCGCGCCCCGGGGTGGGCCGGCTGGCCGTCGACGCGATCCTGAGCCGGGATTTTCCCCTGGTGCAGGGCACGGTGCTGGTGGCCGCGGTCGCGTATGTCCTGGTGAACCTGCTCGTCGACATCTCCTATGCGGCTGTGGATCCTCGGATTCATTATGGATAGGTCCGCGCGCGGACGTCGCCCGGCCGCGAAGGGGATCCAAGGAGGCCGCCACCCCGCGGCGCGGGTCGCCGGCCTCCTGGCACGCAGCAGGAGCTCGGTCGTCGGCGGGGCCCTGCTCGTTGTGATCGGCCTGCTCGCCCTCCTCGCACCGGCGATCAGCCCCTACGATCCCATCAAGACCAACCAGCGGGCGCCCCTGGCGCCGCCCAGCACGACCCACCCGATGGGCACCGACCGGTTCGGGCGGGATATTCTTACCCGCATCCTCTGGGGCGGACGCCTGTCCCTCTCGGTGGGGGTGGTGGCTGTGGGGATCGCCGCGTGCGCCGGGGTAACGCTCGGCCTGGCATCCGGCTACTACGGCCGCCGGGTGGATACCGCCATCATGCGGTTCGTCGACCTCCTCCTGGCGTTTCCGGGGATCCTGCTCGCCCTGGCGATCATCGCCACGCTCGGGAGCAGCCTCGGGAACCTCATGATCGCGGTCGGGATCGCCGCCATTCCCGAGTACGTCCGCATCACGCGGGGGGCGGTGCTGAGCCTCATGGAGCAGGAGTTCGTCCTCGCCGCGAGGGTGGTCGGATGCCGCGACCACGCGATCATCTTCCGGCACATTCTGCCGAACGTGACCGCGCCCCTGATCGTGCTGGCGACGCTCGGGATCGCGGGAGCGATCATCACCGGATCGGCGCTGAGCTTCCTCGGATTGGGCGTCCGCCCGCCCGCGCCCGAATGGGGCAACATGCTGGCCGAGGGGCGGGAGTTCCTTCAGCACGCCTGGTGGGTGGCGTTCTTCCCGGGCCTCGCGATCATGCTGGCCGTCTTCTCGATCAATCTCCTGGGGGACGGCCTGCGGGACGCGCTCGACCCGCGCCTCCGGGCGTGATGCGGCCCCCCGATCGGCCCGGGGGAGGACCCCCTCCGGCCGGCGCAGTACCGTGAGGAGTATGACGGAACCGGCCAACACGTACGCGCTGAGCGGGCGGACCGCCCTGGTCACCGGGGGCAGCCGCGGCATTGGACGAGGCATCGCGATCGGCCTCGCACGGTGCGGCGCGAACGTCGCGGTCAATTACCGCGAGGCGGCCGGCGCCGCAGCCCAGGTGGTCACGGAGATCGAGCGGTTCGGGAGGAAGGGCGTCGCCCTGCGCGCCGATGTCACCGACCCTCGGGCGGTCGACCGGATGCTGACCGAGATGGAGTCGGCGGTGGGGCCGGCCGAGATCCTCGTCAACAACGCGGGGGTGGTCAGGCGAACGCCGTTTCTCGAGATTCCCCAGGAAGAGTGGACCGTGGTCCTCGAGACCAACCTGCACGCGGCGTTCCTGGTCGGGCAGGCGGTTGCGCGCCGCATGGTCAAACATCGCGTGCGCGGCCGGATCATCAACATCTCATCCACGAGCGCCAGGATCGCGGGGCCGAATCTCACGCCGTACTGCGTCTCGAAGGCCGGCGTCACGATGCTCACGAAGCAGATGGCCCTCGAGCTCGCCGAGCACGGCATTCAGGTCAACGAGGTGAACCCCGGTCTGATCGAGACCGACATGACCCATGCCTACATCCAGAACGAGGCCAACCGCCAGCTTCGCCTGGGCCGGATCCCGCTCAAGCGCATCGGCGAGCCCGCGGATGTCGTCGGCGCGGTCCTGTTCCTGGCCTCCCGGGACGCCGGGCTCATGACCGGGGCGAGCGTGTTCGTCGACGGCGGTGTCACCGTCTGGTGAGAAGCGGGCAGCGGACGCCGTATGCGGATCGGTGAACGCATCGGCGTGTGGACGCCGGTGCTGGCCGCCGTGACCCTGGCCGCCGCAGCAGTGCACGCGCAGCCGGCGGCCCTCAGGATCGTCCAAGACCCTGGAAACCGGTTTACGATCGGCATTCCGGACGACTGGAGGGTGCAGACCTCGACCAAGGACCGGGCGTTGACGGCACAATCGCCGGCCACGCCCGGGCAGCTCTCGAACACCATCGACGTGATCACGCGAGACCTGCTGAGGGCGATCACCCCGGAGAATTGTGCGTGGCAGGCCGCGCAGGTCATGTGGTTCACCATTCATCACTGGACCACGCTCGAAGAAGGCCCGGGGACGCTGGCCGGATTCCGCGCCTACTCCCGCCGGTACACCTGGCGCACCGGGACGGGGGAGGAGCGGCGCAGCATCCAAACCTGCGTCACCCCTGGGCGCCGCGCGTTTGTCATCGTGGGGACGACGAACAACAGCCCGAAGGCAATCCTCCGGGATCTTCCCGAACTCGAGCGAATTATCTCGACGTTCCGCCCGAACCTCTCGACGGACCCGGGAGCCGGGGGATCATCTGGTCGCGAGCGGTAGGGCGGGCTACCGCCCCAGGACGGCCAGCACGGTGGCCGAGCCCGCGCCGACCTGGACGCGGACTTCCATGCCGGGCCGGAGCCTCGTGTAGACATCCCGCGTCACGTTGAGGGGCGCGCCGTTCACCGCGACGTGCCAGTAGGGTCCTCCGCTCCAGGTGGTGACCCACATCTTCGTCACCAACCCCTGGACCACTCCGCGCGGGAGCGCGATGTCTCTGACCACAACGCTCCCGAGCCACAGGCCCGCGAGGGCCACGAACGCCCCGGCAGCCCCAAGCAGCACGGGGCCGCGGACCAGCCCGCGCTTCGCGGCGCTGGAGGCCAGCGTCTGCCTCGCCTGCCACACCGTGATCGCGCCCCCCGCCACGAGCCACAACGCCATCAGGAGGCCGCGGTGAAGCACGAGCGCCACCGCGAAGTTCCCGACCACGAACACGGCGATCTGCGGCACGAAGAACACCACCGCCGCGATCCCTTGGAGGACCACCCTCGCGGGACCCGCCGGCACGATCCGCGAGGCCGCCCCAAGGACGGCTCCCGCCGCCAGCAAGGGGAAGAACGAATGTTGGATGAGGGCTACCATCAGGGACTCCTCTCACGACGCCTGCTCGGGCCCCGACAGGTTCCGGGGCATGTTGTGGGGCCGTTTCACCTTCATGACTACCCACCTCTTCCCCGCCTTAGCCCTCGGGGGCCGTCTCGGGACGGGCGGCAGGGGCCTCCGGAAGGCCGGCGGCCGGGCGGGCCGTCGCGACGTGGCAGGCGACCTCGTGATCAGGCCGCACCCGCTCGAGCGCTGGCGACTCGGCCAGGCACCGCTCCACTTTCCAGGGGCACCGGGGGTGAAAGCGGCAGCCCCGCGGGATGCGCATGGCGCTGGGAGGCTCGCCTTCGATAGGGATCTCGTCGCGCGGCCGGCTCCAGACTTCGGGGACGGCCGACAAGAGGGCGATGGTGTACGGGTGCCGGGGGTTCGCGAAGAGGTCTTCCGTGGCCGCCCGTTCCACGATCCTTCCCAGGTACATCACCGCGACCTCGTCGCAGAGGTAGCGCACCACGCGCAGGTCGTGGGAGATGAAGAGCATCGTCAGCCCCAAGGAGGTCCGCAGGTCGAGCAGGAGCTGCAGGATCTGGGCCTGGATCGACACGTCGAGCGCGGAGAGGGGCTCATCGGCGATCAGCAACTCGGGCTCCACCGCCAGCGCCCGCGCGATGCCGATCCGCTGCCGCTGTCCTCCGGAGAACTCCCCGGGGTACTTGTGGGCATCGCCGGGGCTCAACCCGACCTGGGTCAGGAGGTGGGCCATCCGCTCCCGCCGCTCCCCCGGCGCTCCGATCTCGTGCACGTCGAGGACCTCCAGCAGCGTGTGGCCAACGGCCTGGCGCGGGTTGAGCGATGCATACGGGTCCTGGAAGACGACCTGCATTCGCGTCCGGAACGGGACGAGCTCTCGCTCGTCGAGGCGCATCAGGTCGACCCCGCCGAACCGCACTTCCCCTTCGTCGGCCTCGTACAATCGTAGGATGCATCGCCCCAGCGTGCTCTTGCCGCATCCCGACTCGCCGACGAGCCCGAGGGTCTTGCCGCGGCTGAGCCGGAACGAGACCCCGTCGACGGCACGCACCGTTTCCTGGGGGCGGCGCAGCGCCGCGTCGAGCAATGTGCGCGGCAGAGGAAAGTGCTTGACGAGATCGCGCACCTCGAGCAGCGGCTCAGGCATCGGCCGCGGCCCCCACCTGGAGCGCCTTGAGGCAGCGGCTCCAGTGGCCCTCGCCCACCCGAAGGAATGGGATCTCGCCGGCCCGGCATTCGTCCGAGGCCCACGCGCATCGCGGCGCAAACGGGCATCCCGGCCCCAGACCGACGAGATCCGGCGGGATTCCGGGAATTGGCGTGAGCCGGCGGCGCCGATCGACGCTGGGGATCGACCGGATCAGCCCGATGGTATACGGGTGGCGGGGATGCGCGAAGAGGTCGGCCTTCGTGGCCAGCTCCACCACCTGCCCGGCGTACATCACGGCCACCCGGTCCACGACCTGGTACACGACCCCCAGGTCGTGCGTGACGAGGATCAGCGCCATCTCGTATTCCTTCTGCAGCCGCACGATGAGGCGGAGGATCTGCGCCTGGATCGTCACATCGAGCGCCGTGGTCGGCTCATCCGCCACCAAGAGCGCCGGCCGCCGGGCCAGGGCGATGGCCAGCATCACCCGCTGGCGCTGTCCCCCGGAGAGCTGATGCGGATAGGCGCCGAGGCGTCGCTCCGGGTCGGGCATGCCCACCTGCCGCAGCAGTTCCAGGGCCCGGCTCCGTCGCGACGCCGGCGAGGGGCTCCGGGGCACGGCCTCCGTGATCTGTTCCTCCACGGTCAGCACGGGATTGAGCGCGGTCATGGGATCCTGGAAGACCATGACCACAGTGGTTCCTCGGATCCGCTGCACCTCGCGCTCGGGAAGGTGCACCAGATCCCGGCCCTGGAAGCGGATGCTCCCGCGCGTGATGGCCCCCGGTGGGTGGACGAGGCGCAGGATGGCCCGGCAGGTCATGGTCTTGCCCGAGCCCGATTCGCCCACGAGGGCAAAGGTCTCCCCCCGCTCGACCGTGAAGCTGGCGCCGCGGACCGCCTCCACGGTTCCCCGGCGGGTGGGGATCTCCACGTGGAGATCCTCGACGACGAGCAGCGCCTCGCTCACTGGCCCCGCACGCGCAGGAGGTCGGCGATCCCGTCGCCGAGCAGGATGAACGCCAGCCCCGTGTACATGCAGGCGAACCCGGGCATCGCGGCCACCCACCAGCCGTTGGCCAGAAACTCCCGCCCCCCGGCGATCATCATCCCCCACTCGGGCGCGGGGGGGCGCACCCCCAGGCCCAGGAAGCCGAGCGAGGCCGCGGTAAGGATGACGAGGACGACGTCGGAGGCCAGGAAGATCACCGCCGGGGCGATCGCATTCGGGAGGATATGCCCGAGAAGGATCCGCCCCCGGCGAAACCCCAGCGCCCGCGCCGCCGCCACGTATTCCAAGTTTTTCTCTCGCAGCACCTCGCCGCGCACCAGCCTGGCGTAGGGGACCCACCCCACTCCGCCGATTGCGAGGAGGACGTTGACCTCGCCGGGTCCCAGAAAGGCCACGATGGCGATGACCAGCACGAGAAACGGCACGGCGGTCAGGACATCCACGGTCCGCATGACCACGGTGTCGACCCAGCCGCCGGAATACCCCCCCGCCGCGCCGGCCAGCGAGCCGAAGACGAAGGGGAAGAGCACGGCCAGGATGCCGATGCGGAGATCGATAGCGGCCCCGTACAAGACCCGCGTCAGCACGTCCCGGCCGAAGTTGTCCGTGCCGAAGGGATGCGCGAGGCTGGGGGCCTGCAGGATCAGGTCGAAGTCCTGGGCATTGGGATCGTACGGCGTCAGCACCGGAGCGAGCAGCGCCGCGCCGGCGAGCAGCACGAGCATGGTCCCCCCGAGCACCAGACCCGGGTGGAGGTGCAGCCTCCCGCCCGAGGGCCGCACGACCTCCTGGGCCAGCGCGCCCACGGGTCGGCCTATCCCATCCGGACGCGCGGATCGAGCAGCGGGTACACGAGGTCGGTAGCGAGGTTGATCATGATCGCGCCCAGCGCAAACGCCAGCGTGAGCGTCTGGACGACCATGTAGTCGCGGGCGAAGATCGAATCCACCATCCACGACCCGAGGCCCGGAAGCGCGAACACCGTCTCGATCACCACGGATCCTCCGATGGCGTAGGAGGTCCGAACGCCGATCAGGGTCACGACGGGCAGGAGGGCGGCCCTGAGCACGTGGCGGAACAGCACCGCCCCGGGGTCGAGCCCCTTGGCCCGGGCAAAATCCACGAAGGTCGTCTCCTGGACATCGATGAGCGCCGAGCGCAGGTTGCGCGTCAGCACGGCGATGAACGCATTGGAGAGGGTGAGCGCCGGAAGGAAGAGATGTCGCATGTGCCCGACGAAGCCGGCGCCGTAGCCGGACGCCGGAAGCCACCCCAGGCGCAGGGCGAAGACGATGAGCAGGATGATCCCGATCCAAAACGCCGGCGAGGCGAGGGGGAGCGTGATCAACCCGCGCACGAGTTGGTCGGGCCAGCGGTCGCGATGCCTCGCGGCCACCACGGCCAGCGGCACGTGACCGTCGCCCGGCGGGGCAGCAGGTCCGCCACCGGGGTGTGGAACCGCAGCGACTCCCCCAGGTCGCCCGTGACCAGGTTCCGCCTGTAGGTGGCGTACTGCTGCCAGAGCGGCCGGTCCATCCCCCACTGCCGGTGGAGCGCCCGGACCGCCGCATCGCTCGCGCGATCCCCGAGGATCGCGGAGGCGGGATCCCCGGGGAGGAGCTTGACGAGCAAAAAGATCAGCACCGTCACGAGCAGCGCGACCGGCAGCGTCTGCCCGGTGCGCCTGAGGGCGTAGTTCAGGAGCGACATGAACCAGGGAGGGGCGCTACTCGCCCACCGTCACGTCCTTGAAGATCCACGGGCCCGTCGCCATCTGCAGGAGCCCCTTCATCTTCTTGCTGATCGCGATCGTGTAGGGCGCGTAGTAGAGCCAGATCAGCGGCGAGTCCCGGAGCGCGAGGTCTTGAATCTGATAGTAGATCTGCCGGCGCTTGTCCGGGTTGAGCTCCCGCAGGCCCCTGGCCATCAAGTCGTCCATCTCCTTGGATTGATAGCCGCTGTGGTAGGACTGGCTCTCGGTATACCCGAGCTCGTAGGCGGCGAGCTGCGAGGGATCGGGGATGTCGTTGGTCCACCCGGTGACGTCCACCTGGAACTGGTTCGAGCGATACCGCTGGGTCGCCGCGGCGCGATCGAGGGGCTCCAACTCGAGGTTCACCCCGATCTTGGCCCACATCCCCTTCAGGGCGACCGCCGTGGACTCGTACACGGCATCGTTGGCGCGGTAGAGGATCTTGATGGTCAGCGGGGTCGGCACTCCCGACTCCTTGAGCAACTGCTGCGCCTTGCCTGGATCGTACGCGTACCCCTTGGCGCCCTTATTGAAATACGGCGTCGTGATGGGCAGGAACGTCGTCGCGGGGGTGCAGTACCCGAAGCAGACCGCCTTGACGATCGCCGCCCGGTCGGTCGCGTAGGCCAGCGCCTGCCGGACTTTCACGTTGCTGAGCGGCGCCTCCCGGACGTTGAGGGACAAATGGGCCACGGCGGTCGACGGATTGAGCTGCATCTCGAGCCTGGAATCCCGCCGCAACTCGGCGACCCGGGAGAACGGCGGGTAGTCGATGCCGTCGATTTCGCCGGACTGCAGGGCGATGATGCGGCTGTTGTCGTCGGGGATGTACCGGAGGTGCAGTTCCGGGGTCCGCGGGAGCCCCTTCTCATAATAGTAGGGATTGGCCTTCATCACGATCTCTTCGCCCTTCCTCCACTCGACGAGCATGAAGGGACCCGAGCCCAGCGGCTGGTTGGAGATTTGCTCTGGCTTGGCGTCCTTGAAGACCTTCTCGGATAGGATGCTGTTCGAGAAGAGCGAGACATCGGCGAGGAACGGCGCCCACGGCTCGCGGAGGGTGATGACCACCGTGGCGTCGTCCCGGGCCCCGATGTCCTGGACCGCTTCGAGGGCCCACTGCCACGGGCCCTTGGTGTCCCGGGCCCGCTTGAGCGACCAGACCACATCGCCGGCTTTGACCGGGTCCCCGTTCGAGAACCGCGCGTTCTTTCGAAGGAAGAACGCCCAGGTCTTGCCGTCCGCGGACGTCGTCCACCGCTCGGCCAGATCGGGGTCGAACCCGTCTCCCTTGACGTTCACCCGGACCAGTTGTTGATAGATCTGCATGAACGCCCAGATGTCCGGGTTGGCGTCCTGGGTGACCGGATCCAGATTCTCCTGCGCCCGGTTGATGCCGAAGGTCACCACCTTTTTCAGTTGTTGCGCCGAGGCGTCCGGGACGGCCGGCGCAAGGCTTCCCACCGCCAGGCCCGCCGCGATCACGAAGACCAGGACCGTTCGCACGCTGCCCATGGACCCGACCTCCTTTGAGGATGTCAGTCGCGCATTCGGGACAGAGCGAGGCGGGTCCTTGTGTCCGGGCGGGGCCTCACTTCCACCGCGATTTCTGCCAGTTGTCCTTCTGCCCCGGCGGGGCGATCCAGCCGGGGAGCGGCATGAGGAGATGGTCCGAAAGCGCGTGGATATACGGCTCGTACATGCGCCGCAGCCGGCCGAGTTCCTCGTCGGCTTCCCGGCCCTCGCGAAGCGGGAGGCGGGCTTCGGCGAGGATCTCGCGCACCCGCGCGAGGTCTGCGGGGGGAAGACGGTCGACGGTCGGGGAGCGGGGCGGGACGTTTATGATCTGACTGATGTCCACGACCACGTGGCGGGCGTTCGCAAACGTCAGGGACGCGCCGCGGGAGGGAAAATCGCGCAGGCCCACCATCATCAGGGCGCACGCATCCAGGATCGTCGTGAGGGCGGCCAGCCAGGACTGGTTGTCGTGCTGCGAGCGAAAGAAGGACAGGGTCGGGTACGCGATGTGGGACTCGAGGGTTTCTGCGGCCCACGTCTCCCACTCCTCGAGGAACGACGCGAGCACCCCCATGTGATCGTGCGCCCCGAGGCGGCGGAGGAGCTCGGCCGCCGCCGGCGGGGATCCGGCCCAGGCGTCGAGCAGCGTGATCCGCACCTCCCGGCGAGAGAATGCCTGATACAGCACAGGCAGGTACGAGATGACGAGCGCCAGGAAGCCGAACCCGATGCCGGCTTCCGCCACCACGACGACCCGCGACGCCGTCCCTCTCGGGGTCACATCCCCGAGGCCGAGGGTGAAGAAGGTCGTTCCGCTCATGTACAGATTGGTGCCAAGGGTGGGGACGCCGTCGGCGCTTGCGAGATGCGACCCCAACCCCCACAGCAGCATGGCAAACGCGATGATCATCCCCACCGCCCAAGCCGCCAGCAGCAGGATGATCGAGAGCGGCCCAAAGTACCCCAGGTAGTTTTCCCGCCGGCCGCCGGGCGGGAGGCGGCGCATCAACGCCGCGTAGGCTGTCCACAGCGGGGCGAAGAAGATCCGGACAAACCGGAGGCGCCGGGTGATCCGCCGCGGCAGCACCACGGTCTCAAACGCGTCCCAGAGGATGCCGACGACGATGACCAGCCCGGCGACCACGGCGACGGCTCTCATGATCCTTCCTCGAAACGACCGCGATGGCTCCCCATCTCTATCGAGAGAACGCTGGGGGCGGGCCCGGAGATCCCCTGCGCGCCCCCCCGCCGCCTGGGGAACCGGGGAACGCCTGTGCGGATGGCCCCGCGGCCCCGGACTGGGCTGCGACCCCCGACGGGGCGACAAGGAGTGCGGCGCCCTGGCATTGAATTGCGGCCCGGATCTCGCATCTCCAAGGGGGGATCGATGGTGGCAAAGGCGATGGCCGCACGGACCGCTCGGCCCGGCGAATACAACCTCATGCATGTCATTTTGGCGTCGTCCGCCGGCACCGTGATCGAATGGTACGACTTCTATATTTACGGAGCCCTGGCCGTCTTCTTCTCGACCTACTTCTTCCCCAGAGAGAACCCAACGGTCGCGCTTTTACAATCCCTGGCCGTCTTCTGGACCGGGTTCATCGTCCGGCCGTTCGGCGCGGTCGTCTTTGGGCGGATCGGCGACCTGGTTGGCCGCAAGTACGCGTTCCTCTTCACCCTCAGCCTCATGGGCATCGCCACCACCCTCACCGGCCTCCTGCCCTCCTACCAGCAGGTCGGGATCCTCGCCACCGCCCTGCTCGTGCTCCTCAGGCTGCTGCAGGGCCTGGCGCTGGGTGGGGAATACGGGGGCGCGGCCACCTACATCGCGGAGCATTCGCCCGACAACAAGCGGGGGTACTATACCGCCTTTATTCAGACCACGGCGACCGTCGGATTCTTGCTGTCGTTGGTCGTGATCCTGATCATCCGCCTCTCGCTGGGCGACGCCGCCTTCAGGGCGTGGGGCTGGCGCGTTCCATTCCTCCTATCCGCCGTCCTGCTGGCGCTCGCGATGTACATCCGGCTCCGCCTCCAGGAGTCCCCGCTGTTCACCCGGTTGAAGGACCAGGGGAAGTCCTCGAGGCGGCCGCTGAGCGAGAGCCTGGGAAGCGGCAGGAACTGGGGCATGATCCTCCTGGCGCTCCTCGGCGCCACGGCCGGACAGGCGACGGTCTGGTACACCGGGCAGTTCTACGCCCAGGTCTTCCTGCTCTCGATCATGAAGCTGAACTTCGTCACCGTCTCCATCATCATCGGGGTGGCGCTGGTGATCGGCACCCCGTTTTTCCTGGTGTTCGGCGCGCTGTCCGACCGGATCGGGCGGAAGCCGATCATCATGGGCGGGTGCCTGATCGCGGCGATCACGTACATCCCGATCTACAAGCTGATGTTTGCGAACC